>JAHZBS010000139.1:5169-6316 GCA_019423265.1 Clostridiales bacterium | reverse complement strand
GCAAAAGAAGCGCTTCGCCTTGCCATGCATAAACTTCCTGTCAAGTGTCGGATTGCCTCTCGTGCGGAATTGGATGCGGAGTTGGACGCTGCTGAGCAATGATGCCGGACAAATGGATAGAGGATGGTGAATAGAGTTGAAGAAAACTAATTATTTAGACGAATTGAGAGCAAAAAATACGGAGCAATTGGAAATGGAATTGGTTTCCGCAAAAAAAGAGCTTTTCAATCTCCGTTTTCAGAATGCCACCAATCAGTTAAATAACACGGCCCGGATCAAGGAAGTCAGAAAGAATATCGCCAGGATTCAGACCGTACTTACGCAGAAGACTGCGCAATAGGCGGATAAGGAGGAAGTATCGTGGAAGAAAGAAATTTGAGGAAAACCATGGTTGGCGTTGTGTCCAGCGATAAGATGGATAAGACGATTGTTGTGTCCGTTGTCGATAACGTCAAGCATCCCGTATACAAGAAGATCGTCAAGAAGACCTACAAATTGAAGGCCCATGATGAGAACAATGAGTGCCGCGTCGGAGACCGTGTCCGCGTTATGGAGACCAGACCTCTGTCCAAGGACAAAAGATGGCGCCTGGTCGAGATCGTAGAAAAAGCGAAATAAGGAGGTAGTCAGCCATGATACAGCAGGAAAGCAGGCTGAAAGTTGCAGATAATACCGGTGCAAGAGAACTGCTCTGCATTCGGGTTCTGGGAGGCTCTACCCGCAGGTATGCATCCGTTGGTGATGTGATCATCGCTTCGGTCAAAGATGCAACACCAGGCGGCGTTGTAAAGAAAGGCGATGTGGTGCGCGCCGTTGTTGTGCGGACAAAGAGACCTGTTCGCCGTAAAAATGGTTCCTATATCAGGTTTGATGAAAATGCAGCCGTCATCATTAAGGAAGATCAAAACCCCAGAGGAACCCGTATATTTGGCCCAGTTGCCAGAGAGCTGCGCGAGAAGAAGTTCATGAGAATTCTGTCTCTGGCTCCGGAAGTACTCTAATAGGAGGTGCCGTAAGTGTCGAAATTGAAGATTAAAAAAGGCGATACCGTCCGCGTAATCGCCGGCAAAGATAAAGGAAAAGAAGGAAAAATCCTCGTTGTGGATAGAAAGACGGACCGCGTTATCGTAGAGGGCGTCAATATGGC
>JAHZBS010000139.1:1295-5069 GCA_019423265.1 Clostridiales bacterium | reverse complement strand
AAGGAGGTAAATATAGTGAGCAGAATGAAAGACTTCTATATAAGCGAAGTAGTTCCAGCGATGATCAAGAAATTTCAATATAAGAATCCTATGGAAGTGCCGAAGCTTGAAAAGATTGTAATCAACATGGGCGTGGGGGAGGCGAGGGAGAATCCCAAGGCTCTGGAGAGCGCTGTATCCGATATGACGATCATCTCCGGACAGAAGCCCATCATCACCAAGGCCAAAAAATCCATCGCCAACTTCAAACTTCGTGAGGGAATGCCCATTGGCTGTAAGGTCACCCTTCGCGGATCTAAGATGTACGATTTTGCGGACCGCCTGATCAGCCTGGCGCTGCCCCGTGTCCGCGACTTCCGCGGAGTGAACGCCAACGCCTTCGACGGCAGGGGAAATTACGCCCTGGGAATCAAGGAGCAGCTGATCTTTCCGGAAATCTCCTATGATAAGATCGACAAGGTCAGAGGAATGGATGTTATCTTTGTAACCACCGCCAAAACAGACGAAGAGGCGAGAGAACTGCTGACCCTTCTGGGAATGCCCTTCGCAAAGTAATCAGCACAAGTTAGGGAGGTTAATAATGGCTAAGAAATCCATGAAAATAAAGCAGCAGCGCCAGAGCGCAAAGCCGAAATTCTCCACACGGGCTTATACTCGCTGCAAAATCTGCGGACGCCCTCATTCTGTCCTTAGGAAATACGGAATCTGCCGTATCTGCTTCCGGGAATTAGCATATAAAGGCGAAATCCCAGGTGTAAAGAAAGCCAGCTGGTAAGGCCTGGCGTCGAATGTAAAAAAAGGAGGTCAATCCAATGACGATGAGCGATCCTATTGCCGATATGCTGACTCGCATCCGGAACGGAAATGTCGCAAAGCACGACACCGTGGATGTTCCGGCGTCCAAGATGAAGCAGGCGATTGCCGATATTCTGGTAAGAGAAGGATATATTAAGAAATATGAAGTCGTAAGCGACGGAAATGCAAAGAATCTTCGCATCTATATGAAATATGGGAAAGACAAGAGCGAGAAGGTCATCACCGGTATCAAAAGAATTTCTAAGCCCGGGCTGCGGGTGTATGCTGGAAAAGATGATATGCCAAGAGTACTTGGCGGCTTGGGAACTGCTATTATTTCAACCAACAAAGGCATCGTGACCGACAAGGAAGCAAGAGCGATGAATGTCGGCGGCGAAGTGCTGGCGTTTGTTTGGTAGTCTAAGGGCGGAAATTTTTTAGGAGGTGTAACACCATGTCTCGAATCGGGAGAATGCCTGTACAAATTCCTGCCGGTGTGGAAGTCAAAATCGCAGAGGGCAATGTCGTTACGGTCAAAGGGCCGAAGGGAACTTTGGAGAAGCAATTGCCGCAGGAAATGAGCATTACACAGGAAGAGGGAGCGATCATCGTGAAGCGGCCCAACGATTTGAAGAAGTTTAAATCGCTGCACGGCTTGACGAGAAGCTTGATAAATAATATGGTAATCGGAGTGACAAACGGCTTTGAGAAGACGCTGGAGATCAACGGCGTTGGATACAGAGCGCAGAAGCAAGGAAAGAAGTTGGTTCTGTCCCTGGGATATTCTCACCCGGTGGAAATGGAAGATCCGGAGGGACTGGAATCCGTTGTGGATGGGCAGAACAAGATCATCGTCCGAGGTATCGATAAGGAAAAAGTCGGTCAGTACGCGGCGGAGATTCGCTTCAAGCGTCAGCCTGAACCTTATAAAGGAAAGGGTATCAAGTACTCGGATGAAGTGATTCGCCGCAAAGAAGGAAAGACCGGTAAATAATAAAGGGGTGAAGTCCAAATGATTAAAAAACCTTCCAGCAGTAAAAATCGTGCCATTAAGCACTACAGATTGCGCAAGGATCTCAAAGGGACGGCAGATCGCCCCCGTTTGAGCGTGTATCGCAGCAATCTTCATATGTATGCGCAGCTGATCGATGATGTTCAGGGGTACACCTTGGCCAGCGCATCGACCGTGGAAAAGGAAGTGCGTCAGAAGCTTGATAACCGCACATCAGATGTAAACGCTGCCAGGACAGTTGGCGAGCTGATTGCAAAGCGGGCATTGGAAAAGGGAATTACAACCGTTGTTTTCGACCGCGGCGGATTCCTGTATCATGGAAAAATTCAGGCTTTGGCTGATGCTGCCAGAGAAGCCGGTTTGCAATTCTAAAGGATAGGAGGCAGGTTCATGAAAAAGGAAAAGATTGATCCCAATTCTCTGGGTGAATTACAGTCCAAGGTCGTCACCATCAAGCGCGTCACAAAAGTTGTAAAAGGCGGCCGGAATTTCCGTTTTACAGCCCTGGTCGTCGTGGGCGACGGAAATGGCCATATCGGATTCGGACTTGGGAAAGCGATGGAAATTCCGGAAGCGATCCGCAAGGGCGAGGAAGCCGCCAAGAAAGATATGATCACGGTGGCCAGAAACGATGTGGATTCGATTCCCCATGACATCGTCGGCAAGTTCGGGAGCGCGCAGGTGCTGCTGAAATCCGCAGCCGAAGGAACAGGCGTTATCGCTGGCGGCCCGGCGCGTGCGGTGCTGGAACTCTGCGGAATTCGCAACGTCCGCACCAAGTCGCTGGGATCCAATAACAAGAACAATGTTGTGGCCGCTACCTTTGAGGGGCTTCGCGGCATCAAGACGCCGGAAGAAGTGGCGCAGATCCGCGGCAAGTCTGTAGCGGAAATTATAGGGTGAGGAGGGCTTTTATATGGCACAGCTTAAGATTACGTTGGCGAAATCAACCATAGGAGCCATTCCCAAGCACAAGAAGACAGCGATTGCCCTTGGTCTTACCAAGACGCAGAAGACGGTGATCCAGCCGGACAACGCTGCCATTCGTGGTATGATTCGTTCCATTGAACATCTCGTGAAAGTTGAAGAAATTCAGGATTAAGGAGGGGCACCAATGAATTTACAAGATTTAAAGCCGGCTGAAGGCTCAAAGCAAAGGGCATTCCGCGTCGGCAGAGGCCACGGTTCCGGAAACGGAAAGACCGCGGGCCGCGGCCACAAGGGACAGAAAGCTCGTTCCGGCGGCGGCGTCCGTCCTGGTTTTGAAGGCGGCCAGATGCCGTTGTACAGGCGGATCCCAAAGCGGGGATTCACCAACCGCAACACCAAGGAGATTATCGCTATCAATGTTGACCGCTTAAATTGCTTTGAGGATGGAACTGAGGTAACGGTTGAAGCCCTCAAGACGGCGGGTATCATCAAAAATCCCAAGGATGGAGTCAAGCTTCTGGGGAACGGCGATCTCACCAAGAAGCTGAATGTCAAGGTCAACGGGTACAGCCAGAGCGCAAAAGAGAAAATTGAGGCGGCAGGCGGAACGGCGGAACTAGTATAATGCTTTGCCAAATTGGTTAGAGGAGGGCGGTTGATTTGTTTAAATCCGTAAGAGATGCTTTTAAAATTCCGGATCTGCGGCGCAGGATTCTATATACGCTGTTGATGCTGGCTATCGTCCGCATCGGGTCCGTTATGCCGAGCCCTTTGATTGAAGCCGACGCGATAAGCGAGTATTTTAGTCAGGCGGGCGGTGTCATGGCTCTGTTTGATGCCATGTCCGGCGGCGCCTTCAGCCAGATGAATCTGTTTGCCATGGGTATCACGCCCTATATCAATTCGTCCATCATCATCAGCCTTCTGACCATTGCGATTCCACGCCTGGAAGAGCTGCAGAAGGATGGGGAGTCAGGGCGAAAGAAGATTGCGCAGTATACCCGCTATCTGACGGTTGTGTTGGCGTTAGTTCAAGC
>JAHZBS010000139.1:0-1195 GCA_019423265.1 Clostridiales bacterium | reverse complement strand
GTGATTCCCATCATCTTTGCCATCTCGCTGTTGAGTTTTCCCCAGATCATCACAGGGTTTGTGACGGCGAATCCTACAGGATGGTGGGCGACGGTGCTTCGGTGTCTGAGCACTTCGCACCCGATTGGCGCCTGTCTGTATGTATTGCTCATCATTTTCTTCACGTATTTCTACTCTTCGATCACCTTCAATCCCATGGAGATCGCGGAGAATATGAAGAAGAGCGGAGGCTTTATCCCTGGAATCCGCCCGGGAAAGCCAACGTATGACTATCTGAAAAAGGTTTCAAAGTATGTGATTTTCATTGGCGCCATCGGGTTGGCCATCGTGGCCAGCTTGCCGATGATCTTGTCCGCTGTCACCAACATCGACGGCCTCAACATCGGCGGCTCATCGCTCTTGATCGTTGTCGGCGTTGCGCTGGAGACGGTGAAAGCGGTAGAAAGCCAGATGGTCATGCGCCATTATAAAGGCTTTTTGAGCAAATAGACCTGGTCTGTATGAAAGGAGCCAATGGATTGAAACTTATATTATTGGGCGCCCCAGGCGCCGGCAAAGGAACGCAGGCTTCACGTCTGGCGGAGCTCTACGCCATCCCCCATATATCCACCGGAGATATCTTCCGAGCTAACCTGAAGGAAGAGACGCCTTTAGGGCTAAAGGCGAAGGAGTATATGGATCAGGGGTTGCTGGTGCCAGACGAATTGACGGTGGATCTCGTCATGGATCGACTGAAGAAGGATGACTGCGCAGGAGGCTATATACTGGATGGATTTCCAAGAACGATCGTACAGGCAACGGCCTTGGATGAAAAAGAAGAGGTGGATGCGGCGATCAATGTGGAGGTCCCAGATGTGTCGATTATCCGGCGCATGGCTGGACGTCGCGTGTGTCCCGCCTGCGGAGAGCCCTATCATACGGAATACAAGATACCGTCCCGGGACGGAGTCTGCGACCGCTGCGGCGCAGAGCTGATCATCCGAAAGGATGATGAGGCGGAGACGGTCAGGAAGCGGTTGACGGTCTATCATGATCAGACAGCTCCTCTGATTTCTCACTATGAGGCGGCAGGTAAGCTTATCACCGTCGATGGAACTGAGTCGGTAGAAGCGGTCACAGAGGCCATCGTAAAGGCTCTGAAGGAGCGGTAGAATGGCGATAGCAGTCAAAAACCCGGAGGCCATCGAGAAGATGC
>JAHZBS010000138.1 GCA_019423265.1 Clostridiales bacterium | reverse complement strand
GTATGAGGATTTTCAGCGCTCGTTCAATGATGTGTATGCCCTTGGGCCGCATCAGCTGCAGTTAGGCTTCTTAAAGCTTCTTCGCGGAACCATGTTGGAAAGAGAGAAGGAAAGGTGGGGATTGAAAGCCAGCGCCGCCGCCCCCTATGAAGTTTTAGAGACGGATTCCATGCCGTTTACGGATTTCTGCCGGCTAAAAAATGTGGAGGAGATGGTGGAAGGATACTACAATCGGGGACAGTTTCGATATTCCCTGGCCTGGGCCCAGACAGTTTTTCCCACCGCTTTTGCCCTCTATGAAGCGCTGGGGCAGTATTGGGGAGAGCGGGTTCAGGGGAGCAGGCAAGTTCGCTTCACCGAGTACTACACGATTTTCCGGGAGTGCATGGCGCGCTACATGTCAGACGAGCAGAGAGCCCGTCTGGACTGGCTGCTGAAATTGGACCTGTACTGTCGGGATAAGGCCAAGAGCCTGCCGGATTGGATGGCGGGACTTGACGTAAACAAAGCCTATGAGGAAGAGATAAGGCGTTTCTACCGGCGATTGCCGTACACGGATGGATCGCCAAGTCCTCTGAAGCCGTCGGACCCCCGCACCCATCTGGAGATACTGCCCTTTGACCCGTCAGGTCAGGGGGAGAGGGTGGCTGTGTTGCTGCTGTACCGCCAGCGTGATCTATGGGGTAACGCAAGGCAAGTTTGGATACCATGGAAGGAGTTTATAGACGATGACAGAGAAAACGGAGCGCATTATACAAGGGTTGCGGGAAGCGTACCCCGACGTGCGCTGTGAGCTGAATTTTGAGACGCCCTTACAGCTCCTTACGGCGACAGTCCTCTCCGCCCAGACGACAGACCGGCAGGTCAATAAAGTCACGGAGGTTCTGTTCCGCGATTGTCCGGGGCTGGAAGAGCTGTTGGCCCTGTCGGAGGAAGAGATTGCCCAGTATATCCGCACCCTGGGATTCTACAACACCAAGGCGAGAAATCTATATAAGCTATTCCGGCAGTTGGCGGATCAATTTGGGGGAGAAGTTCCAAGGACCATGGAAGACTTGACCACACTTCCGGGAGTTGGCAGAAAGACTGCCAACGTAGTTATGTCCAATGCCTTCGGCATACCGGCCATTGCGGTGGATACCCATGTATTTCGAGTCTCGAATCGAATTGGGCTGGCCAATGCCGCAACGGTTGAGGAGACGGAGGCGCAGCTGCAAAAGGCGATCCGCAGGGATCTGTGGTCTTTAAGCCACCACCTTTTGATTTTTCATGGGAGGCGCTGTTGCAGCGCGAGAGGACCGAAATGCCAGGTATGCGGTATTTCACAGGATTGCCGGCAACGGCAGGAGGAGCTTGCGGAAAGAGGAAAGGAGCGGTAGTCGATGCATACACTGATGAATTTTTTACAGGGATCCCCCAACGCCATGTTTGCGGTTCGCAATATGGCGGAGCAGCTGCTGGAGGGTGGGTACGAAGAATTGCCGCTGCGGGGGGCGTGGGCGGTCCGCTGGGGAGGCCGGTATTTCGTTCGCGTGAATGATTCTGCGCTCATCGCCTTTGCCTTGCCGGAACAGATGCCCGACGAGGACTGCCCCTTTTATCGGATTATCTCTGCACACACAGATCAACCGTGCCTGCGGATCAAGCCGTCCCCGCAGATGAAGGGACAGGGGTATGGCAGGCTCAACGCGGAAGTCTACGGCGGGCCGATTTATTCCACCTGGTTGGACCGCCCCTTATCCCTGGCTGGGCGGCTGACGCTGCGGAGCAAGGACCCGGTTTAGCCGGAGGTGCGGCTGGTGGACTTTCAGGTGCCGATTTTGATCCTGCCCATCGTGGCCATCCATCTCAATCGGGAGGTCCACAGCGGTTGCGCGCTGAATCCCCAGGTGGATCTGCTGCCGGTGGGCGCCTGCGTATCAGAATTGGAGGCGGAGTCCGATTTCTTTTGGGATGCCGTCAAGTCTCAGTTTGGAGTTTCGCCGGAGCAAGTCCTGGACTTTGATCTCTTTACCTATGTGACGGAGCCGCCACAGCTGGTAGGCTTTGAGAAAGAGTTTCTATCGGCGTCCAGGCTGGACGATCTATCCCTTGTCTGGGCTGGGGTTTCGGCGCTTATGGAGGCGACGCCTCAAACGGGCGTTAACGTGCTGGCGGCCCTGGATCATGAGGAGGTGGGCAGCCGGACGCCGCAGGGAGCCGCTTCGGCTATGTTCGGGATGATCATGGAAAAAATGTCGGCGGCTCTGGGGAGAAGCCGGACAGAGCACATGGACGACTTGGTGGGTTCCTTTATGATCTCGGCGGATGTGGCCCATGCGGTTCATCCCAATCACCCGGAGAAGCATGACCCTGTATGCCGCCCGGTCCTCAACGGAGGGCCGGTCCTCAAGGTGGCGGCGGGTCAGAGCTATATGACCCAGAGCAGCGACTGCGCAGTGTATCAGTCGATCTGTGAGGATTTGCACATCCCCGTGCAAAAATTTGTCAACCGTTCCGATATGCGGGGAGGATCCACCCTAGGGCCTGCCATGGCCGCCAATTTTCCGTGCCGCATTTTGGATATGGGGATCCCCCTGCTCGCCATGCATTCTGCGCGGGAGCTGATGGGCGTTCATGACTTCAAATTTACAAAAAGTTCATTTATAGGGTTTTACAACCTCTAGAAAGTGTGCTACAATAGAGGAAATGACGTCCTACAGAAAGGAAGAACGAAATGGATAATACGTTTATAGAACAGCTGGTGAGGCAGGAAAATAAATCGAAAAATATTCTCAAAAAGATTGGGCTCATCGTGTTGGCCATCGTGCTCAGCGTCGCAGGGCTTTTCATTCTCAAGACTTTCTTCCCCATCGTCTTTGTTGTCATTTGTTTTGGCACGTGGTTTTTGCTCCGCCGCATCGACAAAGAATATGAGTATATTTATACCGATGGCAATTTGGACATCGATTGTATCTATCACCGCAGTATGCGCAAGAGGATGGTATCCCTGGACTGCAAGTTGTTTCAAATCATTGCCCCGGCGGATGAGCCCCAGTATCAGGCGAAGTTCAATGCGAAATATGATAAGGTCTTGAACGCGGGCAGCGGCGCCGTCAATTCCAGGACCTTTATCGGGATCGCAAAGAAGGATGAGAAGACTTTGAAGCTGATCTTTGAGCCCGACGAGCGAATTTTAGAGAGCATGAAGAAGTATATTCCGCGAACGCTAGTCTGGAAAAAACCCATTTCCGATAGCCTGAAGGACGTTCGCTAGTCATGAACACGGCACAAACGCATCTGAATCCTTTCAGGTGCGTTTTTTACACCGCCTGTTTTAACCGTCTCCTGCCAAGTGGCAGGAGATTTTTTGCAGTATAATTATATCCCCATATTTACATAGTCTTTACATACACATGATACTCGGTTTACATTCCAGTGCTATGATGGTATCCGTAAAGAAAAACAATCCATCTATACTGGAGGAATTGACAATGAAAAAAATGATGGCGTGTGCTATGATCTTGACGCTATCCCTGTCCTTGATGGCATGTAGTGGAAACGGGGACAACAGCAGTCAGACGAATAACAGCAAGCAGGAGAGCAGCAAGCAGGAAGAGAGCAGTAAGAAAGAGGACAGCAGCGCGACGGTAAAGATCAGCGGTACAGCAACGGGAAGTGGGTCCACTTCGGTGGAACCCATCATTCAGCAGCTTAAAGATGAATTTGAGGCGAAGAATCCGGGAACGACCATCGAGTATGAGGGAAACAGCTCTGGTTCCGGAATTACGGCGGCCAACGAGAATGTCAGCATGTTCGGGTGCGCCTCACGGGAATTGAAGGAGGAAGAAAAAGCATTCGGCATGACGGTGGAAGCCTTTGCCTATGACGGAATTGCCGCCATCGTTCACCCGGACAATGGGGTTTCCGACATCTCCATGGAAGATCTCAAGAAGATTTACACCGGCGAGGTCACCAATTGGAAGGATCTCGGCGGAAATGACGCCCCCATCGTCGTCGTATCCAGAGAGAATGGTTCCGGGACCAAATCCGCCTTTGAAGAGCTAGTGGGCTTTGAGGATTCCCTTGTCTCCGACGCCACCATTGCAGAGGGAAATGGCAATGTGCAGTCCACAGTGGCCAGCAATCCAAACGCCATCGGCTATGTATCTTTCACCTACATTGACAAGACGGTTAAAGCGCTGACAGTGGAAGGTGTGGAGGCAACGGACGCCAACGTGAAAAATAGCACATACAAGATTTCTCGTCCCTTCTTGATCTTCTGGCACGAGGAAAATATGAATGAGGTGGCCACAGCTTTCGTTGAGTTCATCATGAGTGCGGAGGGGCAGGCCATCGTTGCGGAAAAAGCAATCCCCGTAGCGGAGTAAGGGAAGGGGAGATGAGGAAGGGATGAGTCAGCAGCATCGAAATGAAAAGATTGCCAGAATCTTCTTCCTTGTTACAGGGTTAATCGCGGTTGCAAGCGTTCTGCTCATTACGTTCTTCGTATTTTTTCAGGGCTTGCAGCCCTTTTTCCCATTTAATAAGGAAGGTCAGTATAGCTTTTGGAAGTTCATCAGCGGCCTCCAGTGGAAACCCAATGACGAGGTGGCAAAAGCCTCCTATGGAATTCTATATATGATTGTGGGGTCTCTATTTTCCACGCTAGGCGCTGTGATTTTGGCAGTCCCCATTGGGGTTTTGACAGCCGTGTACATAGCGGAGTTAGCGCCCCGGTGTGTCGTCAAAATCTTACAGCCAGCCGTAGAGCTTTTGTCGGGGATCCCGTCTGTATTGTTTGGCGTGTTTGGTCTAGGATTTATCGTTCCCATCATTATGAAGGCATCTCCTTATGCCAGGGGGCAATCTCTGCTGGCCGTGATCCTTGTCCTGGCGGTTATGATTCTGCCCATTATCGTGTCCCTGTCGGTAACAGCGCTGCAGGCAGTGCCTAACGCATACCGGGAAGGGTCCTACGCGCTGGGGGCCTCGAAGATCCACACGATTTTTCACCTCGTCATTCCAGCCGCGCGGTCCGGCCTGCTGGCGGGAATCGTGCTGGGGACTGGCCGCGGAATCGGGGAGACGATGGCGGTTATGATGGTGGCGGGAAATTCGGGAGGTGGGATTCCCACATCTCTCTGGCAACAGATCCGCCCTCTGACGGTCAATATTGCCATGGAGATGGGGTATTCCAGCGGACTGCACCAGGAAATGCTGTTTGCAACGGCAGTCATCCTCTTCTTGTTCATTTTCGGTATCAACCTGATCCTGACCAAAATTACAGCGAAATTGGGGGATGTGAATGTCAAATTTTAAGACGAAGAACCGAATCCGAGACGGAGTTCTCCGCGGGCTAATCTATCTGTGTACCGGGCTGACCGTCGGAAGCCTTCTTCTTATACTGGGCTATATCTTTGTAAAAGGTGTGCCGGGGTTGAGCGTGGACTTTTTCATTCGAGATTTCAATGATAAGACGGCCTATGTGACATTGCAGGAGACGGACGACCTGGGGGTGCAGGTGGAGGCGAGGGACGATGGATTCTATATCACCTCCATGGAGAAAAGCTCACCCTTCGCCTCGGCGGTGAATCAAAATGGGAGCCGTCAGAAACTGACGAAGGGGGATCAGATTGTCTCCATCGGGGACACGAAGCTGACAGCGGAGAACTGTGAGGATTTGAACGCTCTGCTGCCGGACTCCGGGCCGGTTCAGGCGAAGGTGGTCCGGGTAGGAGGCGGGATCTTTCCTCTGCTGGTGACAACCTTGCTGATCATAGGTCTATCCCTGCTCATTGCCCTGCCGATTGGCATTTCCGCCGCCGTCTATCTGAATGAGTATGCCAAACCTGGAAAGATACTGCGCAGCATCCGGTTCTGCATTGAGATCCTGGCAGGAATTCCGTCCATCATCTACGGCCTCTTCGGAATGCTGCTATTCGTGCGGCTTATGGGGATGGGATTTTCCGTTCTGGCTGGGGCGTGTACAGTGGCGATAATTCTGCTGCCCACCATTATCCGGACAACGGAGGAAGCGCTCAAGACGGTCCCGGAGAGTTACAGGGAAGGCTCTCTGGGGTTAGGCGCAACCAAGATCCAGACCATCGTGAAGATTGTGATTCCCGCCTCCGCGCCGGGGATCTTGACGGCGGTGATCCTCTGTATCGGCCGGATCATCGGGGAGTCGGCGGCCCTGCTTTTCACTTCCGGGACACAGGCCAGGATACCGGGAAATTTGCTGGAGTCCGGGGCGTCGCTGACGGTGCAAGCCTATCTTGCGGCAAAAGAAAAGGGGGACCTGTCCATGGCCTGCTCCATCGGCGTGGTGGTCATCCTCGTCGTGATCCTGCTCAACTTTTTATCCCGAAAAGTCGGAAAACTCATGACAAAGTTCT
>JAHZBS010000137.1 GCA_019423265.1 Clostridiales bacterium | reverse complement strand
AACAGTATGATCGATTGGCAGATGCGGTGCGGGAATCGCTGGATATGGAGTATATCTACCGCATCATGGAGGAAGGAGTGGCTCAATGAGCAGAGGATTGGTCCACCTATACTGCGGCGACGGCAAAGGAAAGACGACGGCGGCTATGGGCCTGGCCGTGCGAGCGGCAGGGAGCGGAATGCAGGTGGTGGTGGTGCAATTTTTGAAGGACGGGGACAGCAGCGAGCTCTCCATCCTGTCCTCACTGCCCAACGTGACGGTGTTGTCGGGAAAGCCGGTGAAGGGCTTTTCCTTTTCCATGACGCCGGAGGAGAAGGCGTTGGTAGCCAAGACCCACAATGAGTATTTGGAGACGGCCATCGCGCTGTACCGGGAGGGCATGGCGCAGCTCATAGTGCTGGATGAGGCGGTGGCCGCTTTATCCCTGAATATGCTCAACCGGGAGCGGCTTTTCACCTTTCTGCGGGGAGAGGAGCGCCCTGAAGTAGTTTTGACAGGCCGGGGGCCGGACTCGGAGCTCCAGGAGCTGGCAGACTATATAACAGAGATGACGCTGCGGCGCCATCCCTACGACCGGGGCATTATGGCGAGAAAGGGAATAGAGTACTGAGGGCTTTTGTGGACGTTTGCGCGTTTGTAGGATATTTTTGTGCTCATTTTGAATATTTGCCGCATCAACTAGCCAAATGGGAAGAAATGAGGTATGATAGAGAAAACGATCTGTAAGGAGAGAGCTCTATGATTCCCTTTCAAACAATGAGTATCACGGATTTTGTCAACACGACCTTTCCCTGCGACTGCGGCAGGGAGCACCGAATGGATATGGACCGGATTGTGGTGTCCCAGAGAGCGATTCAGGAAATTCCAGGTTTGATGGCCCAATACGGATATACCAAGGCGTATCTGATCGCCGATGAAAATACGTGGAAAGCGGCGGGGCAGACGGTGGAGGCCTGTATTCTGGAGAGCGGCCGTGCCTGTCAGCGCTTTATCTTTCGGGGGGAGAGCGTGGTGCCTGACGAACAGGCTATGGGAAGTCTGCTGATGGACATTCCCGTAGACTGTGATGTTATCATCGCCATCGGCGGCGGAACGCTCAACGATATGGGACGTTTTTTGAGCTATAAGCTGGGCTTGGAATATTTCATCGCGGCGACGGCGCCCTCTGTAGACGGATTTGCCTCAGGGGTGGCAGCGCTGATCACCGACAATCTCAAAACAACGTACCCGGCCCATGTGCCGAAGGCATTTATCGGGGATCTAACGGTTTTGTCACAGGCGCCCATGGAGACGATTGTGGCCGGAGTAGGCGATATCATCGGGAAGTACACCAGCCTGTGCGATTGGAAGATGAGCGCCATCATCAATGGAGAGTATTATTGCCCTACACTGGTAGCGCTGGTGGAGGAGGCGGTCAAGCGGGTCTGCGAAAGCAAAGCAGGGCTACAGAACCGAGAGCCGGAGGCGATCCGGAGCCTGACGGAAGCGCTTTTGCTATCGGGGATCGCCATGGGGTATGCTGGAAATTCAAGGCCTGCTTCGGGGAGCGAACATCATCTGTCTCACTTCTGGGAGATGGATTTTCTGTTTAAAGGAAAGAAAGCTGTCATGCACGGGATCAAAGTAGGAATCGGGACTGTCGTTTCCTGCAAGCTATACGAATACTTGCGCAGCCTAGATGCCCAGGAGATTCAAAACAGACAGACGGCGCCTTTTGACCGGCCGCGGTGGGAGGAGGAAATGAGACGGGTGTACCGGAGTGCGTCCGGGGGAATTATCCGGCTTGAGGAGGAATCGGGAAAGAACGAGGAATCGAGGCGAGCAGTTCGAATCCAGAGCATCCGGGATCATTGGGCGCAGATTCAGAGAGAGGCGGAGCGTCTGCCAAGAACGGATCAAATTGAAGCGCTGCTGTCAAGCATGGGGGGACCGATCCGGCCCGGACAAGTGGGGCTATCCAGAGAGACTGTCTACGATAGCATTCTCTACGCGAAAGAGGTCCGCAATCGGTATACCATCCTCCAACTGCTGTGGGATCTTGGCGTGTTGGAGGATGCGGCGGGCAAAATCGTCGATGACTTGTATTCCTAGTGGAGGAAGTGAGTACACATGTTGAATATTCAGCGCATGGATTACATCCTGAACGAACTTCGCAGCAAGAAGACCGTGTATGTGGCGGATCTTGCGGCGAGATATTACGTCAGCCCCTCCACCATCCGCCGCGACTTGGCCAGTTTGGAGAGGGAGGGGATTGTGCGCCGTATCTACGGGGGAGCGGTCCTTATTGAGCGGGATAATTCCGAGATCCCGTATCTGATCCGTCAAAATGAAAGACAGCAGGAGAAAGATACTCTGTGTGTACTGGCAGCGGAGCTAGTTCGGGACGATATGATGATCTATCTCGATCATACCAGCACGGCGGTCAATATGGTAAAATTTTTGGCGTCCAAAAAAGACCTGAAGATTTTGACCACGAGTTTACAGGCGGCGGCTAGCTGTCTGGATTCGCTTGCCGCCAATGTTTATTGTACAGGCGGCTGGCTAAATCCTAAGCTTAGAGGGTTCACCAGCGAGGCGGCGAGACGGCAGATCGCCTGTTTCTATCCTGATCTCAGCTTTTTTTCGGCCCGGGCGCTCTCCCTGGAGGCTGGCGTCACGGATATCAATGAAGAGGATATCTATCTCAAGCAGGAGGTTCTAAAGCACAGTAAGACATCGGTTTTGCTCTGTGACAGCAGCAAGTGGGGGAAGATCTCCTACCGAAAACTATGCGAACTGGGTGAGCTCGATGCCATCGTGACGGATCGGAAGCCGGATTCTCACTGGATGGCCGCTTTGGCAGAGCAAAATGTTAGACTCTTTTATCCAAAATAACTCTTGACTTTCCCGCCACTTTTTTATATAGTGAATGGGAATGAGGCAACACGAAGGAGGATAACGGATGAGACAGAGTGAATATCATGGATTTTTGCGGTTAGATTTTGAGTTCCAGGGGAGGGACGCCATCATCGTATGCCCAAAGCGGAGGGCAGTCGGAAGTCCTTGGGTCTGGCGCGCCGAATTTTTTGGCGCTTTCGATACTGTGGATGTGGAGATGTTGAACCGTGGCTGGCATGTTGTATACTATCAGGTGAGCAATATGTACGGGTGCCCGGAAGCGATTTCTCTGATGAAAGCCTTCCATGATTTTGTGGAATCGGCGTATGGACTGAGCCGGAAGGCTGACATTTTTGGATTCAGCAGGGGCGGCCTCTATGCGGTTAACTATGCGCTCCGGTACCCGCAGGAGGTCTCCACCCTGTATTTGGACGCACCGGTAGTGGATTTGATGCAATGGCCGCGGGAAGGCGCCGGGGCGGAGTGGACCGAATGTAAAGCGGTCTATGGGATTCAAGAGGATTCGGAGCCTATCGCGGAAAACCCCATCGCCCATCTGGAGGAGCTGGCCGCTGCCCAGATACCGGTTATCCTTGTAGCGGGGGACGCGGACCAGGTTGTGCGGTATGAGAGAAACGGAAAGATCTTGGTGGAGACGCTTCAGAGGAAAGGGGCAGATGTGCAGGCGATCGTCAAACCTGGCTGTGACCATCATCCCCATAGCTTGGAGGATCCCTCTCCCGTAGCTAATTTTATCGCGCGACGCCGGGGACAGTGGGATGAATATACGCTGGAGCCAGGGGAGTGGACCAACTCATGGTTTGAGCGTCCGTCGGAGAATCGTACTCGCGTTATGCTGATCGGAGATTCCATTACCTACGGGTATCGGCCTTACGTCCATATCAATATGGGCCAGGAAGTCTGCGTGAATATGTTGGCAACGTCCAAAGCTGTGGATAATCCTTATTTCATACCGGAACTGGATTTCGCCTTGGACCAGTATGGACTACAGTACGATCTGATTCATTTTAACAATGGCCTTCACGGGCATCACTTGTCCACCCAGGCATACGCTGAAGATTATGAGAGAGTTGTCCGGCATCTGTTGGAGCGGTATCCCAGCGCAAAGCTGTGTTTGGCGCTTTCGACTCCCTGTTCAGAATCTGACAATATCATGGTGATCAAAGAGGATGAGGATCGCATGATCCGGGAGAGAAATGCGGTGGTTCTCGCACTGGCCGACAAGTATCGCGTGGCGGTGGACGACTTGTATGAGGCTATGCTGCCCCATCCGGAGTATCACGTCGATGATGGGTGTCATTTCACGGAGGAAGGACGGGAACAGCAGGGCAAACTCATAGCAGATTTTATCAGAAGGAACCTGGGAATGGAAGGAAATTGAAAGTTTCTCTTTCTCCCCATTGTACAGGGGATACAGGAAACGATATTTAATGGCGCAGGGAAAGGGCCTATCGATATTCGGAAGGCGTTTTCCCTGTGACCTTTTTAAAGGCCCGGTTGAAGTTGGCCGTATTGTTGAATCCGCAGCGGCAGGCGATCTCCAGAATGGAGCTGTCGGTGGACTCCAAATATTCTATGGACTGTTCGATGCGCTTAATCGTGATATAATCCCAGGGGGAGATTCCGTTTAAGCGCTTAAATATTGTAGAAAAATACGACCGACTCATGTTGGCGGCCTTTGCGAGATCGTCTAAGCTCAGATCAGAATCCAGATGGTCATGGATATAGCGGATGGCGTCTTCGATTTGGGAGAGACTTTTGACATGGATCGCAGGGCGCGATGGCTCCCGGGAGATATAGTCATAATGGCGGCTGACTGTGACGAGAATTGTCAGCAGTTGGATTTTAACCATGAGCTCGTATTCGGGAAGCCGATTGGCGAATTCTTCCTCCATCTGAAGAATTAGGCTGCGGATCACGGCAGTCGCAGGATTTCGGCGATCCAGCCGGTTCTCGAAGGCGTCGCTCCGCCAAAAAAGATTTTAAGATATTTCGCGTCAAACAGACCTTTTTGGGCGGCAATCTGACGACGGCGGTGGCGGCGCGGTCATCTGGGGCGGAGTGCTGTTCATCCCCAGCCATCTGGTAGCGGAGGTGGTAGACGGGGCAGCCAAAACTCATGTGAAGGATATATTTGGGTTCGAGATGATCTCTCAGGGGATCTTTACCACGGCGCAGATTGACCAGAATGTCTGGTCCTGCCATATGCTCGACCGGCTCACCCGCTTTATTCAGACGGATGCTCGGGGCGAAGAGTACCGGGAGCTGGATTGGACGCAGGAGTACGCGGCAGCGGAAGAGCTTGCAGGAGGCCGCGGACAGTCCGCTCTGTGAGGGGCGCTCAATTTTAATCAACGGGAGGCTATTTATGGAATCACTGTATATTGGAACGTACACGGATCGGCAGAGCGAAGGGATCTACGGATTAACGGGGGATCCGGAGACGGGGCGCTGGACATCGCCTGCCCTGCTGGCAAAAACCCTGTCCCCCACCTATCTGTGTTGGAATACGGATCGAACGGTTCTGTACGCGATCTCCGAGGAACCCTCCGAGATCGCCAGCCAAGCGCGAGGGAAAGTCATGTCGTACCGGCGCGATCCGGAGACGGGGGCCCTGACGGAGCAGAGCTCTGTCGCGGCGCCGGGATTGGCTTTCTGCCATCTGGCTGTCGACAGCCAGAGCCGGTTCCTTTTTGCCGTGAGCTACCGCGAAGCCTCCATCCAAAGCTATAGGCTCCGGCCGGATGGGTCCGTCGGGGAACTTGTCTGTCACACGACCCACTATGGCAGGGGGGCTAACCCTGAGCGGCAGGAGAATGCGCACGTTCACTCTGTGTGGTTTTCGCCGGATGAGACACGGCTGTGCATCTGTGATTTGGGCCTGGATCGGCTATATTGGTACAGCGTGGATTGGGAGACAGGGCGCTTCCTATATGAAAACTCTCTTGTTTTTCCTGACGCCAGCGGTCCGCGGCATCTGGTCTTTCACCCAAATGGGCGGTTTGCCTATCTGGTGGCGGAGCTGAGCTGCCAGATTTTTGCGCTGGCGTACACACAGGATGGGTTTCAGATTCTCCAGTGTACAGAGCTTTTGGATGAAGCGGACCGGGTTTCCACAGCGGCCGCCGTGCGCATAACCGGTGATGGGCGATTTGTCTATGCCTCCACCAGGGGACAGGATGTGTTGACGGCCTTTCGGTGTGGGGAGCGCGGTGATTTGACGCGGATTGCGCAATACCCTGCCAGGACCGCTCACCCCCGTGATTTTCAACTGATACACGGCGATGCCTATCTGCTTTGCGCCGGGAGGGATTCCGATTCCATCGCGGTCTTTCGGAGGGAACCGGATGGCGGGCTCCAGTATGAGCATACCATCGCCGGCCTGTCGATGCCCGTCTGTGTTTTGCCTTTGTAGCCGAAGAAAGTGTACACTTAGAACTTTGTGCCGTGTATGTGTTAAAATGAAGTGAACCAAAAAAAGATGAGAAGTCAACCTCGATGTG
>JAHZBS010000136.1:5607-6440 GCA_019423265.1 Clostridiales bacterium | reverse complement strand
TATACTTTTCCAGATTGAGCTGCACGCCCCCCCGGCGGCTGTAGGCCTCCGCGCTATCTGGAACCATCTCGAGGTATTTTGTGTAATCCTCAAGTGCTTTAGCGTGCTCTTGCATCTGCTGGTATACCTGGGCCCGATTCCAAAAGGTAATGGGATCTGACCCATCCAGCCCGATCGCCTTCGTATAGTCCGCCGCTGCTTTGTCATAGTCTCCCATGCTATAATAGGTGACACCGCGGTTGTTATACACCACCGCGTTCGAACTATTCAGCTCGATAGACCGGTCATAATCGGCAATGGCTTCGGAGTAGGACTCCTGATCGTCATACAGCTTCGCTCTGCTGGAATAATACATGGCGTCCTCTTTTAACTCGATGGCCTTGTTATAATTCTTCAGCGCATCTTCATACTCCCCTTGAGTATACTGTATCAGTCCAAGGTTGTAATAGTAAACGTCCATCTTATCGTTCAGCGCAATCGCCTGGATGAAATCATCCTGTGCCTTATCATACTGTCCCAGCTCCATATAGGCGAGACCCCGGTTGTTATACGCGGTATCCTTCTTCGCATCCAACTCTAAAGCCGCCGTATAGGCATTGATGGCGCTCTCATAGTCCTTATTCTCATACGCCTGATCCCCTTCCGTGATCAGATCGTTTACCTTCCCCACATTGGTGACGGTGCTGCAACCGGTCAGCCCCAACAGTAAAACTAACACCAGGATTGCTGCTTTTTTCATCGTATCCTCCTATTCCGAAGCCATAGCCTCCTATATCAAACTATCGATTACTCTGCGCTCTTGCTCGGTATCAGGATGCGATCGTAAAGATCGA
>JAHZBS010000136.1:0-5597 GCA_019423265.1 Clostridiales bacterium | reverse complement strand
CCAGTCAGCCCCAGCATGAAAACTAACACCAGGATTGCTGCCTTTTTCATTGTATTCTCCTCCTCCAGAGCGGTTTATCCGCCGCAAATAAATCTCGATTACTCTGCACTCTTGCTCGGTATCAGGATGCGGTCGTAGAGATCGACCCCCTCGATAATCGAGTACCCACTGGACTGATACAGCCGAGTGATCCTCTGGAACGACTCGTATCCCCCGTTGATAACATAGACGCCCTCCACATCCACAAAATTCGATATGGTCGTGGTCTCCTGCGATCCCTCCATCCGCAGCACATCGCCGGAATGGAGGCTCTCTGGAAGCTGCACATAGCAGGTTTGCGCTTCCGAATCTCTCCATGATACCGTCACAGGCACAAAGACCGGATCCCCTTCCCCCTGCTGTTTTAAAACTCCCGTCTCCGTTCCGCTTGTAAAAAGATAGGACTGGGGAAGCACACAGAAGGTCTCCGTCACAACACAGGCATCCGGGATCTTAATCCCCTTATAATCGTCCACCACAAATTTCAGGGAGACGATCCGGTCGGTGAGATAGTCCTGTACGCGGGAGCTCATCTTCAGCGTCAGCTTGTACTGATCCGCATCATACTGTTCCAGCGCAACAATGCTGCCTCGCAGCCGATCCTCACCATTTAAATAGAACACAGCGCTCTTTTTCTCCGAAAAATACGCGGCTTCCTCCGCAGGCACAAAGGCCGTAATGTACCAATCTT
This sequence comes from Clostridiales bacterium, assembly GCA_019423265.1. The sequence continues at coordinate 4,867 of JAHZBS010000136.1, read as the reverse complement.
GGGATGAAACCAACCGGTACAGCGGCGCATCCTGCTCCACCTTTTGAAGGTTGATGTTCAGATACGTGTATTTGCCGTCATAGGTTTTTACAAAATCTGACTCAATCTGCTCCGGCGTCCATCCCTCAAAGCCGTCATAGGAATACTCGATAATTCCAGCTTCGCTGAGATACAGGGAGCTCTTGCTCTCCGCCTGCTGCGTTTGTATGACCCCCTGCTCCCGCTGCAGCGCGTTGATCCGCTTATTTTGCAACAAAGCATAGAGATCCTTGCGCCTTGCGACGGCGGTCTCCAGCGATTCTTTCACATCGTACACCTGAGAAAAATTGCGGTCGTCCTTTTCACGCAGATACTGCGCCACTGTTGACGCGATATCCAGATCCGCCTGCTTGAACTCGTCCAAGTATTCCTCGCTGCCCTTGATGCCATCCATCTCCCGGTAGATGTCCTCGAGCTTTTCGTTCAGCAGATCGCCATAGTAATCATCTAGAATGGAGCACACCAGAGTGGACTTGGGCAGAGTCTGCCGCCCTGGATAATAGTATTCTACCACTCCATCCGTCCCCGCGCGGAACAGCTGCTCCTCCCGCGTGATTACGCCGTCCAGGGAAAAGCTCTGCTCAATCTCCCCATTCTTGGCAACTACGTAGCTAAACTTCTCATTTTTGAGAAAGAGAATAAACTGTGCTGCAATATAGATAAAAATAAATACGGCAACGACTGTCGTCAGCCGAATGCGCCGGTGTTTTTTTCGCGGTGTTCCCTTTTCATTAGACAAACATTGATCATCCTTCCCTGAATCAATGCTTGTATTGTAACACAACTTGTCCTAAGTTTCAACCGGGCGGATAAAAAAGTTCTATGGTTTGGCCAACCTGGCTTTATTATAATATCGAAATGTTACAGGATCATTTCGAATTCTTATCATTTTACATCATAAGAAAATTGTAAGATAAAGAAGCCCTAGTGCTATCTCCGACCGACTAGGATTTCGCTTTGACCGTTAAAGATGTAAAAGGGATACGTCTCCCCAAGGAATACATCCGCGCCCTCCTGCAAATAGTAGCTCCCTAAATTGGCCCCTGTCTCCGCAAACACGATCACCTTTGTGTTATGCGTGCGGCAAACCTCCAGGATCGAATCGATGGTCTGAGTCGTAATGGTCATACCTGTCACAATGGCCAGATCCGCATCCTCCAAAAGTGCCAGCGTCCGCTCCCCATGGTAGATCTCCACATCGTCAAACATCTTGGTACCCACGATGATTTCGTCATAGTCGGTGCCAACAATGTCGCTCTTCTGGTCATGGAAGGATTTTACTATATCGCCCACCACGCCCACATTGACGATGCGCTTATTTTTAAGACATCCCAGCAGCCGTACCGCTTCCCGGAGAATCAGGCTAGTCCGCCAGCTCAGCTTTTCATAGGAAGGCCCTACCGCTCTCTCCACCGTCTGATTGGTCACCGGAAAGAAATATCCATACAGGGAATCCAACATGGACACCCGCAGCGCTACGTCGGGGACCTCCTGTTCCAGGCAGTCCTTTCCCACAAACTGAATCAACTCATCCCGGGCGTACTCGTATTGCATACTGTAGGCACAGCCCTGCCCTACGGTCTGCGTCACAATGAATTTATAGTCAAAGATGCGCCCATTGTGATCGGGATTATAAAAACAATCCGTACACCACAGCCCCCGCACAATCCGCTGCTGCGGCTGTGAGGCTTCTAACACTCGCTCCTGAATGACATCAATCGAGTTCAATTTGCTCTCCTCCTACTACCATAATTTGACTTGGCCTGTGGTGGGAAATAAAATCCAGGAGGCTCATGGAATATCCATAGGCGCCTGCATTCTCAAAGGCTACGATATCCCCGATTTCCACAGCCGACAAGGTGATTTCCTTGTAATATTCATCGATGGGGGTACATAGATTGCCGACCACCGTAACCTGCTCCACCTCGCTCCGCACCGTCATCTGCCGGATAGCGTGATAGTCGTGGGTAAACATGGGGCGGAAAAAGGAATTCATGCCCGCGTTGAGAATGACGTAGGTCTCACCGAAGGATTCCTTTTTATCCACAACCTCCGCGACAAATAAGCCGCCATCCCCGACCAAATACCGCCCCAGTTCCAAATTGCACCGCACCCCGCGCGACTGCAATTCTTGGACGGCCGGTGAGGACTGAATCCGCTCCGCCACGCTCTCCAGGTCCAAATCTTTTTCTTCCTCTGTGTAAGGGATTCCAAATCCTCCGCCAAAATTGACAAAGGTCAGCGGCAGATCCTCCGCCACCTCCAGCGCGCACGTGGCAATGGTGTTGAAATTATTGTATAGGATCTCCTCATCCAGTATCTGACTGCCAAAATACACGTGGATCCCTTGAATCCGCAGATGTGTATACCCGCGAAAGCGCTCTCTATTTGTCTCGTAGGTATGGGGATCTATGCCAAACTTGCTGGCATGCCCGCCCATAATCTCTTTTTTACTCTTTAAAATGTGGGGATTGGGCAGATTCAGACGCACTCCCACGGACAACACCCTGTGTTGTTCTTCGGCTGCGGCGTTGAGCATATCCAGTTCGTGGATGGAATCGGCAATCAGAGTTCCCGCCTCCATGGCTGACAGAATCTCTTGTTTTGTCTTTCCCGGAGATGAATAGTAGATATCTTCACTCTGAAAGCCCAATCCTTTTGATAACAGCACTTCGTTTCCTGAGGCGGCATCGATCCCAACGCCCGCTTCTCTCATTATATTCAAGATCTTATCATAAGGATTCGCTTTTACCGAATATAAAAGGGAAAATTTCGGAAACGCCTTCTGAACCCTGGCGATCTTCTCCGCGATCCTATCGCCGTCATATAGGTAAAAAGGCGGCTTCACCTTCCCGAGACAGCCTGCGATTGTACTATTGTTTACCATGTCTCCTTCACCTCATTTACAATTTGCAATGCATATATTTCTCTGCTTCATCCCATTTGACAGAGAATCCGGCGCCCTTGGCGCAGAAGACGGAATCCGACGTGTTGTCGCGGTCTCTCGTTCTGTCGTACCCCACTCTTGCCACGACTTCATCCGGATTATGGCAAGGCTCATATCCGGCAGGCGTAAGCCATAAGCGCCCTTTTCCCTTTGTCTGCGATTCAAAGATCTGCGGATACCGCATCAGTTCCCGAGCCGGTCCCCTCCCCGTGATCAGGACACGATCCTGTAGAACCTGCGGTGCATCGCTGAGAACCGCCATTCTTTGCAGATCCGAGAGAATCCGGCCCGTCATGGAAGCTTCCGCCTCCAAAGTGAATTGATAATAGGGCTCCAAAATCTGGTTCTTCGCCTTCTCTAAGCCTTGCCGTATAGCCCGGTAGGTGGCCTCGCGGAAATCTCCGCCCTCTGTGTGCTTTTCATGGGCCCTCCCTGTGACAAGTGCAATCTCTACGTCCGTAAGAGGGGCCCCCAACAGCACGCCCCTGTGCTCCTTCTCCAGCACATGGGTTCGGACCAGATTTTGGTACTGGCTCTCCAACACATCCACAGAACAGCGGCTTACAAACTGAATGCCGCTGCCCCGCGGCGCCGGCGATATGGCAACATGGACTTCCGCATAGTGTCGAAGCGGCTCAAAATGCCCGTAGCCCATCACCGGCTCCGCCACGGTCTCCATGTAGAGAACCTCACAGTCCCCAAAATCCACCGCCAGCCCAAACCGATTGGACAGCACCTGCCGCAATACATCCAACTGTATGACGCCCATGACGCGCACCTGCATCTGAGAGAGCGCCTCCTCCCACCGCACCGACAGAAGAGGGTCCTCTTCCTCCAGAATTTGAAGGCATTCCAGCACGCGGCGATGAGGTATAGCGGCATCATACAGAACCCTGGCCGACAAAAGGGGGCGCGTCTCATACTCTGTGTGATAGCATTCCGAGCCTATTCCATCGCCAGGGCGGACTCCCTCCAGTCCCGTCACCGCACACACATCGCCGGCGTGTACAATGGAGACTGATTCGTACCGGTTGCTATTATTCATCCAAAGCTCCTGCACCTTGGCAAAATGAAATTCGCCGGCCTGCTCTGACACCGCGACCTCATCCCGGGGTCTAAGGGATCCCTCTTTAATTTTGATAAAGGCTAACCTCTTTCCTTGGCGGTCCCGCCGAATTTTGTAGACGATCCCCGAAAAGGGCTGTTCCGCAAGGCAAGGCTCTTCCTGCGCCGTGATTCGGCAGAAGACATGGAGGAATTCCCTGATCCCCTGGTCTGCCAGCGCCGCGCCGCTAAAAGCGGGAAAGACTTTTCGCCGGCGCACTAAGTCGCCCAGGTCCTCCATCCACCGCGCTTCCTGCCGCGGGTCATAGCCCTGTTCCACATACCGCTCCATCAGTGCATCGTCAGAATCGGCCAGCTCCTGCGCCAGAGCATCGGTAAAGCCTGCTAGAAGCCGATTCTCCGTAATGTCCCACACGGCTTCTGATAGGTTCCTCCTGAGATCCTGCAAAACCTTGCCCACATCCGCCCCCACCCGGTCCGTCTTATTGATAAAAATCAATACGGGAACGCGCAACCGCTGTAACAGACGCCAAATGGTTTCCGTATGCCCCTGTACGCCCTCGACTGCGCTGACGAGCAAAATCCCATAGTCCAAAATCCGCGCCGCACGCTCCATCTCCGATGAAAAATCCACATGTCCAGGCGTATCAACCAACGTGAACTGCTGGCCCTCGTAGGAGAACATTGCCTGATCGGAAAAAACTGTGATCCCCCGCGCTCTCTCGATGGGATCCTGGTCGAGGAAGGCGTCTTGGTGATCGACCCGCCCTCTCTTTCGCAGCGTTCCTCCATGGTACAGGATCTGTTCCGAGAGCG
>JAHZBS010000135.1 GCA_019423265.1 Clostridiales bacterium | reverse complement strand
GGATAAAGAGAAATTACAGCCCATGTTGGCGGCGGGAAATCTGCCGGACTTAGGCAAATATGCGGTAGATGGGGATCCCACCCAGGCGATTGAGGGCGGCCACGTCATGGATCTGACAGACTATGAGGATCAGATTCCCAACTATACGGAGAAGCATCCCCAGTCCGTCCAGTATTCCAAGGACTACAAGAGCGCGGGCACAGGAAAACTGTATGCCATCATCACCCAGATCGGAACTTACAATGCCTACCCGATGGATGTGGGCTGCTACGCGGCGAATATCCGGTGGGACATCTATGAAAAAGCGGGAAAACCGGAAGTCACGGATATGTATACATTCCTGGATGCGCTGAAGAAGATGCAGGAAGTCTATCCGGAGACGGAGGACGGGCAGAAGACATACGCCATGGGCTTCTATCCCAGCTGGGACGGAACTCACATGTCCAACGCAGGCAAATACTTGACTGTAATGGGCGTGAGCGATACGGTAATTGGATATAATACGTACAATATCGCAGAAGACAAGGTTGAACCGATGATCGAGAAGGGAAGCGCCTACTATGAGGCCCTGAAATGGATGTCCACGGCGAACCGCATGGGATTAGTGGATCCGGACTCCATGACTCAGACCTACGAGATCACCCAGGCGAAGATCGTCGATTCCGGACAGTACCTCACCGCTATGTATGGAAACTATTGCAGTGGCTACAACACGGATGAGCATATGAATGCAGAGACCCCCACAGGGTTCATGCCTCTGATCTGGGAAGGCCAGCACCCGGTTGTTGCCGGTGAGACATTGATCGGCGGAAGCACGGGAGATCCGGTATTCGTCAGCTCCACCACGAAAGAATTGGAAGCGTGCCTGAGATTCATCAACATGATGTATGATGAAGATGCCATGTTGGTGATGCAGGGGGGACCGCAGGGCGAGCTGTGGGATATCGTAGACGGCAAATACGTTCTGACGGACGCGGTAGACGAATTCCTGGCGACAGGGTCTCATACCTTCGGAACCGGCGAGAGCAGCTCCGACTGGTTCTCAGCTTGGGGCTTGATGTCGGCAACCCAGCATTCCAAGTACAATGTGGAATTCCGCATCACTGACCAGGCGGCGTACACAGAGAAGAAGATTGAGGACAACAAGCTTGTAGACATGTACGAGGAGTACTATGGATACCGCCGTCCCATCCAGGTGTGGACGGAGAAGGATCTGATCTGCTATCAGCCGGAGTGGAAAAAGCTCATCGAGACCATGCCGTCGGATCTGCAGGATATCCAGAGCAACGTCAAGAGCATTGTCTGCGAGTACTCTTGGAAGATCGTTATGACCGCCAAAGATGACGCGGAGATCGATTCCATGTTCGATGAGATGAAGACCCAGTGCGACGCCCTTGGACTTCAGCAGATCGTCGATTGGGGTCAGGACCAGATCAAGACCGCTATGGAGAATGGCGCTAAGTACGAATAGCAGAGCGATAGGGAATGATGAGGCCGACTAAAACGGCGCGCAAAAATCCCAATAAGAAACCGGCGAGGGTGTCCCAAAAGTCAATTTATGACTGGAGGGATGCCCTTCTTGTATGCAAAAAATAGAGAAGGGAATAAGATAAGAAGGGAGGGGGTATCCAAAAGGATACCCCCTCCACATCGAATTCCTTCTCAGATTGTCAACCGGTGACTTTCCTGTTACTGCTGGGGCTGGCCACTGTCTGTTGCGATGAGGCGATTGATCTCATTCTGCATCAGGGCCCAGCCGACTATGGGCATGAGCAATTCTAAGACAAGATAGAGAACATTGCTGTTGCTGCTGGGAATACCGCGCTGCGTTTTGGCTTGATCAAGCTTTTCACCCATCTTGTAGGCCCAATAGATGCCATAGATATTACAGGTGACAAGCGTCAGGAGAAACGCCATTCCGCCGGAGGGCGCGTTGGTCTGGTTGGACAGCTGGTTGGAGTCATTGGTCATGCAGATAAACCAATAGATTCCGTAGATGCCACAGGTGACGATGGACAATACGATACATAGGGGAAGACTTTTTTGTTGCATAGGTATGTAGAACCTCCTTTAATATGATTCCTCTCTCTACTATTTTACTGAATCACGCTCTATATGTCAATTGCTTATAATAGATTTTTATAATTTCAGAGAAATGCCAGTGAAGATGGGAGGACTTTGCGAACGTATGGTCCATAAAAATTCTAAAATTTTCTAAAAATCCCCTTGACAAGAATGCATGTTCGCATTATAATAAGAACATACTATCGGCAAACAATTGTTCTTGTTAGATGAAAAGAGGGATTCTGATGACTACATATCAAACTACACATGTGACGGCTAGAACAGCGCATAAAAGGAAGCTGCTTGCCCGGTACCGCAGGCTGCTGGTCATTCTCTCAGCGCTGGTCATCATCTTATTATCGCTGTTGATCGCGCAGGGGATCCGCCATGCTGCCCGGGCGGAAGAGCTGAATGTCAAGACGTATCAGTCTGTCACCATCGGCGCAGGGGACTGTCTGTGGACCATTGCGCAGCAGTACAAGGCGGAGGGAATGGATGTTCGCCGGTACGTCAGTGAGATTAAAAGGCTTAATCAAATGTCCTCTGATACCATTGTATCGGGACAGTCGTTGATTCTGCCAATTTACTCGGTCTCCAACGAGTAGAGATGTTTACGGATTGACGCGGCGCCTTGGCGCCGTTTTTTTTATAATATCTTGATCCGGAAAAACCCCAAAACTATTGCCAAATCTTACTTTATTCGCTATAATAGAACGTATGCTTTATACCTGTACAATAAAACTAGGAGGGGATGAAATGGACGATCGGATATGGATTATCATCGCATTCATCATGTATTTAGGGATTATGCTCGCCATAGGATTTCGGTACTATGGGAGAACGAAGAATTCGGAGGAATACTTTTTAGGAGGCCGTAAACTTAGCGGCTGGGTAGCGGCCCTCAGCGCGCAGGCCTCCGACATGAGCGGTTGGCTGCTCATGGGATTGCCCGGCGCCATCTATGCGCTTGGCACAGGCCAGATATGGATTGCCGTCGGCCTGGCCCTCGGCACGGCCATCAACTGGATCTTCATCGCAGCCAGACTGCGGAGGTACACCATCGTGGCGGGCAACGCCTTGACGCTCCCGGAGTATTTTCAGAACCGCTTCCACGATACAAAGGGAATTTTGAAGATCGCCTCCTCTCTCTTTATCATGATCTTCTTTCTCGTCTATACCGCCTCAGCTTTTTCAGCGGGCGCCCAGCTTTTCCAAACCATTTTTGGAATCGAGTATACATATGCGCTCATCATCGGCGCGGTTGTAATCTTGTCCTATACCTTTCTCGGCGGATTCATGGCCGTCTGCTGGACAGATTTCATACAGGGCTTATTGATGCTCTTCGCCATTTTGATCGTGCCTGCCGTGGCGCTGAACCTTATGGGCGGATTAGGGCAGCTGAACAGTACAGGAACTCCCCATTTTCTGAATCCGCTGTACAATGGAGGGGAGAGGATCACGGCTGTGTCCCTGGTCTCACAGCTGGCCTGGGCGCTGGGATATCTTGGGATGCCCCATATTTTAATTCGCTTTATGGCGATCAAAAATAATCGGGAAGTCAGAAAGTCTAGGGTTATCGCCATTACGTGGGTTATTCTGTCTTTGGGCGCTGCCTGTGCCATTGGCGTTATCGGACGCGCTTTTCTTCCGAACCTCGGCACCGACAACAAAGAAAAAGTCTTTATCTCCATGATCCTGGAGATTTTCAAAGGGAATCCGTTAATGCTCCTGATCGGCGGTATTCTGCTGTGCGGCGTTCTCGCCGCCATTATGTCTACGGCAGACTCACAGCTTCTCGTCACGGCTTCCTCCATTTCGCAGGATCTCTATAAAGGCGTCGTCAATAAAAATGCGTCGGACAAAAGTCTCCTTCGGCTGAGTCGAATTGTAACCATCGTCGTTGCCGCCATCGCATTCTGTATCGCGCTGGATCCTAAGAGCAGTGTCATGGATCTGGTCTCTAACGCCTGGGCAGGCTTTGGCGCTACCTTCGGCCCTGTCGTTCTGCTGAGCCTTTTCTGGAAGCGAGGCAATAAAATCGGAGCTGCTTTTGGCATGATCGGCGGAGGTCTGACGGTCATCATCTGGGATTATATTAAATTCGGCGGCGCTACCTTAGCGGCGTCAACAGGACTGTACTCCCTGCTCCCCGGTTTTCTTGTGGGCTTGGTCGCCTTTTTCGTCGTCAGTCTGTTGACGAAGGAGCCGGAGGAAGCCATTCAAAGGGAATTTGCTCTGGTTGCCTCGGGCAACGACGTGGAGATCGACAAAACCTTGGAGTCCTGAGTCATCTATTGGGACGGATGGCATGGGAACGATTATAAATATTATAGAGAAAGGCCACCTCATAGGGAGTGGCCTTTCTTGTCTATGTGATCGGGGGCGCTATAGTAAGCATTTGACAAAAGATACCAACAGGAGTATAATATATGGTGTAGATTTATACAAAATTGCGTTGTGAGACGTAAATTTACTTGGAGGTCGATGATATGGCGAATCGTATTGTTCTAAACACAGTTTCGTATCACGGGAAAGGCGCGATCGCAGAAATTGCCACGGAGATACAGGCAAGAGGGTATAAAAAAGCGTTTGTCTGTTCGGACCCAGATCTAATCAAGTTCCAGGTAACCAAAAAGGTCACGGACATATTGGAGCAGGCGTCCATCGCGTATGAGATTTACTCGGATATCAAGCCCAATCCTACCATTGAGAATGTGCAGCACGGCGTAGCAGCCTTTCAAGCGTCAGGGGCGGATTGTATCGTTGCCATTGGCGGCGGTTCCTCTATGGATACGGCCAAGGCGATTGGAATCATCGCGGAAAACCCTGAATTTGCAGATGTCCGGAGCCTGGAGGGGGTGGCGTCCACAAAGAATCACGCGGTCTTTACCATTGCAGTCCCCACGACAGCGGGAACGGCGGCGGAGGTTACGATCAATTATGTCATCACGGATGTGGAGAAGAAACGGAAGTTTGTCTGTGTTGACACCCACGACATACCGGAGGTAGCCGTTATCGATCCTGATATGATGGCGAGTATGCCCAAAGGGTTGACGGCGGCCACCGGAATGGACGCGCTGACCCACGCCATTGAAGGCTATATCACAAAAGGCGCTTGGGAGATGACGGATATGTTTCATCTGAAAGCGATTGAGCTTATTGCCCAGCATCTGCGCGGCGCTGTGAACAATACTCCTGAGGGCCGGGATGGCATGGCGCTGGCCCAGTATGTGGCGGGGATGGGCTTCTCCAATGTTGGACTGGGAATCGTACACAGCATGGCCCACGGCCTAGGCGCCCTGTATGACACGCCGCACGGTGTGGCCAATGCGATTCTCCTTCCCACCATTATGGAATACAACGCACCGGCGACCGGCGATAAATATAAGAAGATCGCGGAGGCTATGGGCGTCAAGGGTGTGGAGAGCATGACACAGGATGAATATCGAAAGGCGGCTGTGGACGCAGTCCGGCAGCTGTCAGCCGATGTGGGCATCCCCGCGGATTTGAAGGATATCGTGAAGCGCGAGGACGTAGATTTCCTGGCAGAATCCGCCTATGCGGACGCTTGCCGTCCAGGAAATCCTCGGGATACAAGCGTAGAAGAGATCAAGGCTCTCTATCTCAAGCTGATGGAATAAACCGCTTGATCGAACGTTTACGTATAAAAACGACAGGAAGCGAACAATTATGGTCACTTCCTGTCGTTTTTTGTTCTTCCCTATTCCTCTTTTCGAAGCTTCACCACGTTGGCGGCACTGCGGCGCCGGGAATCTTCAATTTGCGCATAGTGCTTTCGCGTTGTATTGACGTCCTTATGGCCCAGCACATCCGCTACGAGATAGATATCGCCTGTCTCATTGTACAGCTCTGTTCCATAGGAGCTGCGCAGTTTGTGGGGCGATATATTTTTTAGCTGGGTAACGGTCTGCGCGTACTTTTTCACCAGGTTTTCAACCGCGCGGACGGTGATCCTGCTTTTTTTGAGGGATAAAAAGAGAGCATCCTCGTGTCCGTCCAGCGGAAGGATCTGTTTTCGCTGTTGGAGATAGTCGCGGAGGGCCTGTTCGACCTCATCCCCAAAATAGAGTATGGACTCATTGCCGCCTTTTCGCACAATCCGAAGTCCATTATTCTCAAAATCAATATCGGTCAGATTCAGGCCGACACATTCAGAGACCCGCATCCCCGTCCCCAAAAGCACAGAGATCAGCGCGAGGTCCCGGACGCGGGTATGTTCGTGGTAGACCCGCTGGCGCTTCGTCAGCTTATCGCCGGATTCCACCTCGTCCAACAGACGGGCAATCTCGTGTACATCCAGTCGGATAATATTCTTATCGTGGATTTTGGGAGTGCTGACCAGCATGGCCGGGTTGCCCTTAATCTTTTCCTTTTTGTAAAAATACTTGTAGAGGCTGCGGACCGCGGAGATCTTTCGC
>JAHZBS010000134.1 GCA_019423265.1 Clostridiales bacterium | reverse complement strand
CGTGTATTCATGCGGTTTCCGGGCTCTTTCGTTTATCTGTGGAATTGGGTGCTTTTCGGTTGTGACCCATACGGGGATTAGTCGATTCTTTTTCAACGTTTGGGTATGTATAGAACTACTTATTTTATTAAAATTGTGTTATTCTATATATACTTAAAAATAGAGATGATCAGCTATAGGACATTCCTGTTATCGCCGCTAAGCTCTTTCAAAAGTGGTTAATTATAAACCGGTTATTGACTAATCCTGGTCTGTATATACTCGTGCGAAAATAAACGGGGAACTGTATTTTTATAAAAAGTAGGCGAGCAATATGAACTCACATCATAAAATGCAAACCGTATTCGGCATGATTTTAAGGAACTGGACTGTTCTTCTGTGCTTCGAGATAGTCTATAAAATTATTGGCATCTCATTCCTATTTCCATTTTTTGAGTATTCTCTCAGTCTTTTGCCGAAGATGATCGGAGAAAACTATCTGAGCCAGGAAAACATCCTAAAGCTCCTTTACAACCCTCTGGCTGTTCTGTTGATTATCGGCATATGCCTGCTAGCTGGTCTATTCATCTACTTTGAGCTTACGGCCTTGATCCTATATAGCGAAAAAGGTTGGAGTCAGGAACGGATCACGGTTTGGGGCCTCTTGAAAGAAACTGCGGTAAAGACAGCCGGGCTGCTCCTTCCCAAACGGCTACCGGTTTTTCTGTTCCTTCCCGTGATGCTGCTGTCGGCTTTTGCGATGGCCAGTAGCTATATGCGTCTGTTTCAGGTTCCCGAATTCATCATGGAATATTTGGTGGGCAACCGCCCCCTTTTCATCCTGTTAATGGCAGTGATCGTCCTGTTCCATTTGCTTTTCTTCTCCTATTTGTTTGGACTTCCCGCACTTCTTCTGAATAAAATGTCCTTTCTAAATTCCTGGAGGGAGAGCCTCCGTCTGCTGAGAGAAAAAAAGCTGCGTACCATAGGCTACCTTTTATTTTGCACATTTATCTTTATGGCGATTCTTTCAGGTGTGGCAGTGGTCTGCATCTGCCTTCTGGCAGGAGGTGTCCGTCTGTTTTACGGAGCGGATAGCGGTCGTGAGCAATTCCGGATGTATTTTCTTTCCTGGTCCGGCGTATGGAGATTAGCCGCCAGCTCGCTGATGTCCGTAATCTTCTGTGCACTAATCGTGGTCCTGTATCACCAGTATCGGGGAGAACCCCGGGCTGAATCGATCAAAACATCCCAGACGCTGAAGCGGCTGGCCGGGCGCACCGCAGTGATTTTGTGCACGTTGGTTGTTCTGCTCCTTTTTGGCGAATCCGAAGCAGGGGGCCGCATCTGGCACCCTGCCGAGTTAGCCACAAAGGTTATCGCTCATCGTGCAGGCGCCGCATTTGCACCGGAGAACACCGTGGCGGCACTGGAGCAGGCCATTACGGACAAGGCGGATATAGCCGAGATCGATGTCCAGCAGCTAAAGGATGGTACACTGATCGTCATGCATGACGCCGGCTTTAAACGGACAACGGGCATGGATCTGCCTGTTTGGGAGGCTGAATATGAACAGGTGAAGAATCTTGATGCGGGGTCTTATTTTTCTTATGAATTTGCGGGTGAACCTGTCCCAACGCTAGAAGATATGCTGGCAGCGGCTAAGGGGCGCATTCAGCTTATGATTGAGCTTAAACCCACCGGCTATGAACAAAACATGGTGGAGGGAGTACTCGCATTAATCGAAAAGAATGAGATGCAGAAGCAGTGCATGATCGCCTCTATGAGTCTCGAGCTCCTCCAGCGGGTCAAGGAATTGGCACCGGAAATGCAAACGGTATATATTTCTGTGCTGTTGCTGTCAGAACGATATGATCTGGAGCATCTGGATGCCTACAGTGTGGAGACTACCGCCTTGACGAGAAGCTTGGTGGTGCAAGCGCATTCGCAGGGAAAACAGGTGTATGCGTGGACGGCTAATTCTGAAAAAACCATGCAAAAAATCTTGAACTGTCAGGCGGACGGTCTTGTGACCGACAACTCAGCACTGGCGTTTTATTATCTAGACACGTTAGGAAAAAACTTGATATTGGAGTCCGCCATTGATCTGTTTTTCCCGGAGAAGAATGAATGAAATTTGGAATACGCGCAATCATTCTGAGATTAACAGAATGATTGCGCGTATTCCTGCGGTTTCCGGGCGTTTTTACTGGTCGGAGTGGAATTATAGGATTCCACGAAATATGAACTATAAAAATGGTATCCGGGTAGTCGGCAATCAGTATTTCTGATTTCTAAATTTTTTGACGAAACTCTTGTATCTTTTCGATAATAATGCGGCTCGGGTCATTTCCGCGCTGCTTGCTAAGCAACATTTGCTCTACATCATTATCACTCAAAATTACAAGCATTTTGTTTTCATTTTGCCATATGTCGCGTAGGTGTATCTCTGCACTCTCGCTTTCACCGCACCTTGAGAAAACAAGTCCGAATAGACCAACGCCCTTTTCTTTCAAATAGTGGGCAACTTGCAAAATATCATCTTTCCCAATTTCATGAGCCGAATTTTTTGCATCTACAACAACAAACTCAGCTTTATATCTATCGCGAAGATACATCCAACATCCACATTCTGCGTAGTTTGGAACGATGAAGTCTCGTCGATTGGCGTAATTAGCGTCAGAATTTTGTTCAGACACCGAATCGAGTGGAGGGCAGAAAAGCGCAAACAAGATTTCTCCAACCAGCTTTTGATAAACCTGCCAATCTTCGTATCCCGGTCGGCATTGCTTAAGTTTAGCAATCAATTCATCATATTGATCTGGTGCGGCACAAACCGGTAACACAATATCTGGAACACCTAAACGAAGTGTTTCGCTATCCCATAATGTGATACCCGAATCTTCAACCCGCTGACGATATTCTTCAGCGAGGGGTGTAGGCACAGCAAGAATAAAGTGAACATCGGGGCAAGCCTGTTGGTAATAAGATAATTGTCGAATTGCCGACACAATTCTTTGGTCAGTAACTGCCGACATTTCTTTTACTTCGATAGCAAATGTTTCTTCCCTTCCATGAATGTTTCGAATGAATACAATATCAAAGGCAATTTTTTGTCCATCAGATATTTCTGTTCGCATATCTGTACGAACATTTTCAAATCTGGGATCTTGTAGTAGAAATTAATGTAAGTATTGCTTAAAGGCGAATTCCGAGGGAGTAAAACGACTTGCTAATATCGCATTGCATTCTCGGCAAAGTAATTGCAAATTATCAATATGGTCTGCTCCACCAAAACGCTTTGGAAAAATGTGGTCAATAACCATATCTCCGCGTTCAAGAGCTTTTCCGCAGCACATGCACCGTCCGTTACTATTTTCCCAGAGTTCTGAAATTACGTTATCATTTATCATGTGCCTCACCTCATTTGAAATATTATCACAACATAAGGCTCATAACAATAGGATATACGAGTTTAGATTGAATTGGCTGTCGACTTTTATTTAACTTCGGGACAAATTGTCCCAAACTCGTTTTCCCAAAACACAGCTCGGGTGGTATATCCCCCGTCGCCGCATATCGTTCAGAACAGCCGGGAGCTGTCTGTCAAGGGTGCATCAGCACCGCCGTTTATCGGCGGCTTGCCCTTGACTGGCGGCCCCGGCTGTGCTATTTCTCGGTGGCGCGGCGGGGGTATATCCTCCAGAGCCGCACCCTTTCCCAAGATTGGGAAAGGGCGGGGGGATTGGGTTGAATGTGAACGGAGGTTTACTTATGAACTTTACCAACAGTCCCTATGAGCGTATGATGAAAGAGCTCCCGCACAAAGAAGCACCCGCCCCGCAGAAGGCACCGGACGAAACGCCTTGTGCGGGGTGTCCTTATTGGCGGGGGATCGGCTGTGTTTTCTGCTATCGGGAAAACCTTAAAAAGCAGAGCTGATGTGTGAACATTTAGCCCGAAAACTGCCCTATTTGCAAGGGTTTCCAGCCTCGGTTTTTGAGGGGGTAATATGATTATATATCCTGCACGGATATTGCTAAATACTTTCCACATTTTCAATCTACCGGGGAACAGCAAAAACTGTTCCCCGGCATTTCTGCTTTGGGACATTTTGTCCCAAAGTTAAGGCCCGGAGCGTCAGCACCGAGCCGCAGCCGATGGGGTCCCTGCGCAAGCCCAGCAAAGCGGGTTGCGTGGGGAGAGGATGAGCAAGGGAGCGTGTGCAGTTTTAGCCGAAAGGCGGAAACGGAACAAAGCAGACTTTGCGACGACGAGGGTTTGGGGAGGCTCCCCAACAAGCATTTTGGCACGCATTTTTGCCGCCCGACGGCGCAAAAATTTTGAGTGTGTTTACACTCGAATTGCTTGCCAAAAACGCAAGTGTGGCTACACTTGCCCTGCTTGCCATTAGTACGTGCCCCGGAAAACGCGCAAAAAACGGAGGTCACGCTTTTTTACGCTCTCTCCGTTCCCCGGGCTTGCTTGAGTCCCTCTGTTGTGGCTTTCACTACAGTTAGTTCTTTCTCGCTCGTTGAATTGAGTATGACGTCGATCTGATTTCGACAGTTACTTTCGTCGTTGAGCTTATCCAGGAAAAAGAATTGATCCACGGAAATTTCCAGCAGGGCGACAATCTGGTAAAAAGCGTTGAGGCCGGGATGCCTGCCCCGGTTCTCAATGCACATGATGGAGTGTGGAATACAATTTGCAAGCTGAGAGGGGTATTCCTGTGTCCAGCTCTTTTCCTATCTTTTGTGCTTGATCCCCTGACCCAAAGCGTGAAAGTCAGAAATTTTGCCGTAGAGAACGAAATAGAATTATATATAAAATAGCATTTTGTTTTGTTAACAAAAAAGATACCGGGAGAATGTATCTTGACAACGGGCACAAAACGTATTATACTATAATCATACCAAAAGAATGTAAACAGAGCAGGTGAGCAAATGGCGAGAAACAAATATCCAGAAGTAACTGTAGAAAAAATATTAGAAGTATCGCAACGACTGTTCCTTGAAAAAGGCTATGACAATACCACAATTCAAGATATTGTTAACAAACTTGGGGGACTAACCAAAGGAGCAATCTATCATCATTTCAAATCCAAAGAAGAGATCCTCGATGCATTAGCTGGAAAACTCTTTTTTGATAACAACCCCTTTGTTGCCGTACAAAATCAAAAGAGCTTAAACGGTTTGCAAAAAATGCGCGAAGTCATCAAGCTAAACCATGCGGATATGGATCGAACGGAACTCGGAAAGCAAAGTATTCCTCTTTTGAAAAATCCTCGTCTGTTAGCAGATCTGACTGATACAAACCGCAAATTGATTGCTCCTCTCTGGCTAAAACTTATTCAAGAGGGAATTGAGGATGGTTCCATTCATACCGAGTATGCCAAAGAACTTTCTGAGCTTTTACCGTTGCTTACAAACTTTTGGCTAATTCCGTCTGTCTATCCTGCAACATCGGAAGAACTGATTTCAAAGTTTGCTTTTATCAAGTACCTGTTGGATAGCATGAAATTACCGATTATTGATGATGAGATTTTCGACATAGTGCAGAACTACCTTGAACATTTAAATGTAGGCAAATAAATAAAAAAATTGCCTTGCAAAAGGCAGTTTTATTTTCACACCATACATTCATTCATAAGGTATTATTTTTAAATGTATACATACCGTCTTAATGTATGAAAGGAGACTATTATGTCTAACTTAGACCAAAAAATTGAAAATGCTGCAAACAAAATTGAAGTTGCCGCAAATAAGGCGTGGGAAAAGCGTTCGTTCCGTATTGTATCTAAATCCGTATCTGCTGCGGCAGAAATTGGACTGATGATAGGTGCGGCACATTTATCTGAAAAAGGCTATAGATCAGCCGCTACCTATCTGTTTGGATTAGGTGCAGTAGGCCTTGTTTGTGATTTGCTTTTTAACAGGAAATAGAGAACACAATTATGATACTGGAACTATACGACAAAGTTATTTTTATAGATGATGGATAAATTGCAGAATACGGTTCATTTAATGAACTTATCAAGGCAATCAGCATTTTACAATTTCTATTGGCAGATGACTTACCAAAGGGAAAGCCGTTACTGGTTTACCTTATGGCGGCTTTGAGATAAATTTCAAGGCCGCCGGCTGCCTTTTAAAAAACAAGGTTTCGGGGGTGCATTAGAGTCGCCTATTTTTAAGGACACGGCGGCATATAGGAGGATGCCGCCGTGTTTGTTCTGTTATTTCACAGCACCCATGATCTTCACCAGCTAAAAAAAGCGTAGCTCCCCCTCTGGGTAAGTCTGGCTTTGGATGTGAAATCTGCCAGTATGCCAACTGCAACAGTGTTTCGTGCGCCCGTACAGCGTCATGCTGTGCGGGCGTTTTTGTATGCCCGCACTTCGGGACAATTTGTCCCAAAGCAGCCTGTCCCGGCTGCAGATCCCCGCCATCCTCCGTTCAGATCGACCACCCACAACAAAAATCTGAACGGAGGAAAATATAATGACTACCATCAATTTGAAAGACTTTTAC
>JAHZBS010000133.1:3738-6580 GCA_019423265.1 Clostridiales bacterium | reverse complement strand
CAAGAGATAAAGTTGAAAAAAATTGTAAACAAACCATGAAATTGACAGGATGAGACCCGATGGATTTGACAAACTAGACATGTATCCGACTGTGCAGGTCGATACATTGGATCGTTTTCTTAACGTAGAAAGGAGGTACCATGATGCGATACACCTTCAAAGCATTTTTTCAGGATCCTGATGAGGCCGACTTAGCGTATGGCCGCCTGAGGGAGCGCGGCCTTGTGGAGGATGTTCAAATTCAATCCCGCCCGACTGAAAAAAATGAGCGGCACACTCTGGACCTGTATGGGCAGGCGTCTGCCACTACAGCCGCCGCGGCGCTATCCTCCTCCATGCTGCTGCCCATCGGTCTCGGATATGGATGGGACCCCGCCATGACGAGTGCCGCTTCTTCCTATTCTGTGCCGCCTGCCGCCATCTCTGCCCTTGCAGATAGTCTCGGCGATTGGCGGGATGAAGATCAGGGACAAAGCGTCACTCTATACGGCCACTGCCAAGAACAGCATTTGGCGGGCCTCAACGAATGCGTAAGACGGCACGGCGCAACCCGCCTGCTGACCTCTAAAACGACCTTTTAAGATCGCCAAATATCTTCTGAATTACACTTGAAAGGGTTTTTAGCTGGAACACCTCTAAATTGGGAAACTTTGCAACCGATTCTTTGCGGAGAGACCCGTAGGGAAGAAAAACCCGCCGAAATCCCATCCGATCTAACTCTCGAAGGCGTATTTCCAATGATGGGACCCGCTTTAGCTCGCCGGTCAATCCCACATCTCCAATGAGAGCCGTATCGGATGGGATTCCCTTTTTTGTTACGGAGGAAACGAGAGAGGCGATCAAGGCCAGATTGACGGACGGCTGTGAAAGCTTCAGCCCGCCTGTCGTCTTGACAACCACATTTTTATCATACAGAGGAATTCCCCCTCTCTGTTCCAGAATGGAGATCAGCGTGTTGAGCTGGTCTTTTTTCATACAGTCGGAGATGCGGGAGGGGTACGGTGTAAAGCTCTGGGACACAAGGGTTTCAATCTCTGCGATCATGGGCCGAGTTCCTTCCCGGACTACGGTTATGGCGCTGCCGGACACTTCTTGTCCTGGGTCGCGGCGGGTCATAAAATATTCAGAGGGATTATCGATGGGAACCAGCCCTTTTTCTTCCATGGTAAAAAACCCCATCTCCCCTGTACTTCCAAATCGATTTTTTGTCGCCGCTAAGACGCGCAGATCTTCCCCCTGCTCTGCCTCCATATAGAGGACAGTATCGACCATATGTTCCAGGGCTCTGACACCCGCAAGCTCATCCTCCTTGGTCAACTGTCCCGCCATGAGAACCGCCCTCGGAGCTTCTGGATTCTTTGCCGCTTGCAGCAGACAGTTGGTACATTCGATGGTCTGTGTGGGGGACCCTGGGCGCGAAGGATAGTCCTCCAGCGCGAAGGTCTGAATGCTGTCCGCAATCACCAATTGCGGATTCACGGAATAGATGGCGCCCAAAACTTCATTCATACTGGCTGTGGACTGCACCCAGATCTGCTCATGGATTTTCTCCAGAATGCGCCCCGCCCTTCTTCGAATCTGACTTTCACTTTCTTCCCCGGATACATAAAGCACTCGGAGTCCCTGAGCCGCCACATCCTGCGCCACTTGCAAGAGCAACGTGGATTTCCCCGCGCCTGGCTTGGCCGCCAGAATTGTGATAGAGTCCTTTACGATTCCACCGCCCATCACCCGATCAAATTCTCCAATTCCTGTCACAATCCGGCTGTTGGTGTCCACCGGCACTTCTCCCAGTCTTTTGATGCTGTCCGACGGCTTGATGGATTTTAAGGGACTCGTCAAAGCAGCGGCGCCTGCTGGCGCCGCTGCGACCTCCAACGTATTCCATTCCTTACACTGAGGACATTGACCCATCCATTTGCCGCTTTCAAATCCACAGTTCGCACAGAGATACGTTTCTTTTTTCTTTGCCATCGGCTTCCTCAGATCTTTTCAATCCGAATCTGAATCGACTGTTCAATCGCTTCTGTGCTGAAGGTGACTTTCCCCGCCAAGTTAGCCTTCACCTTGTCCACCTCTTCATCGTCCATGAAGATCTTGTACTCCCTATCGCTCTCCAGCTCCAGCGTGACTGTCGTGTCCCGATACGTTTCCAGGGAAAACGTTACCCTGTACCCGTCATTGGCAAAATGATGGACGGTGCAGCCAGGAATCGACTCCAGCAACAGACTCCCGTTTTTTTCGACTCTGGTGATCTCGCGGTACGTCTTGATGTAATATAGATCACCATCGACTTCGAAATCCGCTAGCTTTTGTTTCGACGCAGCCTCGTAATTGCCAAAACTGATGGTACCGTCCTGCTCCTGACGGATTAACTCCGTGATTACCGACATATCTATACCCTCCTGATTTTACACCTGCGATTCCATCGCGCAGGCTCTTTTTGTTTACTCTGATACAACCGCGCTGTTGAAAACGAGCGCGCCATTTTGCAGGTCAATCCGGACGGAGTCCCCCTTCCGGATCTCTCCTGCCAAGATCTTCTCGGCCAGGGCGTCTTCCACCTGATTTTGCAGTGCTCTCCTTAAAGGCCTAGCCCCGAATACGGCGTCAAATCCCTCTTTCGCCAGAAAAGCAGCCGCTTCCGATGTCAGCTCAATCTGAATGCCCGCGTTCTGCTGCACTCGCGCTGCCAGCTGTTTGAACATAATCCCTACGATATCCCGAATATTCTCCTGGGTCAGCTGATGGAAGACGATGATCTCATCAATTCGATTGAGAAACTCCGGCCGGAACAGTTTCTTAACCTCATCCATCACGTTCTTCTTCATATCCGCGTAAT
>JAHZBS010000133.1:0-3638 GCA_019423265.1 Clostridiales bacterium | reverse complement strand
GGCCGGAACAGTTTCTTAACCTCATCCATCACGTTCTTCTTCATATCCGCGTAATCTTTTTTCGCATCCTCACCGGAGGTGAAGCCCAGTTTCTTGGGCGACACGATATTGCGCGCCCCCACGTTGGACGTCATGATGATGACCGTATTTTTGAAGTCAATCCGGCGGCCCTGGGAGTCTGTGATATGCCCATCGTCCAACACCTGCAACAAGATATTGAAGACATCCGGGTGGGCTTTTTCAATCTCATCAAACAGGAGAACGGAATATGGCTTGCGCCGGATCTTCTCGCTGAGCTGTCCTCCCTCCTCATAGCCGATATAGCCCGGAGGGGATCCGATCAGCTTTGACACCGTGTGTTTCTCCATGTATTCGGACATATCCACTCGGATCAGTGCATTGTCATCGCCAAACAGCGCTTCGGACAGCGCTTTGGACAGTTCTGTCTTGCCAACGCCGGTAGGGCCGAGGAAAAGAAACGAACCGATGGGGCGTTTGGGGTCTTTCAACCCGACACGGCCTCGCCGTATGGCCTTCGCAACGGCGCTCACCGCCTCCTCCTGCCCGATGACGCGCTGATGGAGAGTCGTCTCCAAGTGCCGAAGCCGCTCGCTCTCCTCCTGTGCCAAGCGCTTCACCGGGATGCCAGTCCAGCTGGACACAATATCCGCAATCTCCTGTTCATCGACGATATCCTCAGCTTTATTGTTCTCCCTCTGCCAGACCAATTTCGCCTTCTCCAGCTCATCGCTCAGCTCTTTCTCTTTCTTTTTGATGTCGCAGGCGCGCTCGAAGTCCTCCACGGAGACAGCCGCTTCCTTCTCCTTCGCCAGCTCTTCCAGCCGCTCCTCCATCGTCTTGATGGCCGGGGGCGCTGTAAAGACACGGAGACGCACTTTCGAGCTCGCCTCATCGATGAGGTCGATGGCCTTATCCGGCAGATACCTGTCGGTGATATACCGGGCGGAAAGCCTCACCGCAGCCTCGATCGCCTCGTCCGTGATGCGGACGCTGTGATGGGCTTCGTATTTATCCTTCAATCCCTGAAGGATCAAGATCGCCTCGTCCTCGGTGGGCTCCTGAATCTTGACCGGCTGGAATCTGCGCTCCAGCGCCGCGTCCTTCTCGATGTGCTTGCGGTACTCATCCAGCGTCGTAGCGCCGATGAGCTGAATCTCACCTCTCGACAGCGCCGGCTTGAGAATGTTTGATGCGTCCATCGCCCCCTCCGCGGCGCCGGCGCCGATAATCGTGTGAAGCTCATCGATAAACAGAATCACGTCGCCAGCCGTGCGGATCTCTTCCATCGCTTTCTTCAAGCGCTCTTCAAACTCTCCGCGGTACTTTGATCCCGCGATCATGGACGCCATGTCCAGATTCACAACCCGCTTGTTCTTAATGCTTTCCGGCACGTTCCCGGCTACTATCTTCTGTGCCAGTCCTTCCGCAACCGCAGTCTTGCCGACACCCGGCTCTCCCACGAGACAGGGGTTATTCTTCGTCCGACGGCTCAGTATCTGGATGACCCGCTGAATCTCATTCTCCCGCCCGATGATCGGGTCAAACTTTGTCTCCCTGGCCAGCTGGGTAAAATCCCGGCTGAATTTATCCAAGGTGGGCGTATTGCTGGACGGCTTCACCGCCCCCGCTTGTTTCGCCTTTCCTCCGTCTTCCATGGTGGCCGCTGTTCCGCCCTGCAATCCCTGCAATATCTTCTGATACAGCGCTTGTGGACTTACATTCAGCATTAAAATAAAGCGTACAGCCAAACTCTCCCTCTCTCTCAGCAAGGCAATGAGCAAATGCTCCGTTCCAATAAACACCGTTCCCATTCTGACGGCTTCCTGGGCGCTATTGCTGATAATTCTCTTGCTCCTCGGGGTCCAGTCCGGCTGATCTGTAGTGTGGCCGCCCTCCATCTCCAGCTTCTGGATCATCATGGTCACCTGCTCATCGGTGATCCCTTCCTGTTCCAGGACTTTTGCCGCGATCCCGTTGCCCTCGCGAATCAATCCTAATAATATATGCTCTGTTCCAACATAACCGTGTTGGAACTCCCGCGCCGCTTCCGTTGCCAATTCTAACGCTCTCTCCGCTTGGTTCGTAAATCGAGCCATCATATGGCATCCTCCTCTCTTCTTCCGTAGGATTCCTTATTTTAACTCTTCTTATTCGGTGGAATCTGCACAGTCTCCCCTATTGTAACACAGACTGGCCCATTTGTTAAGATGATTTCTATGGATTTTGATGAATAAACTATGAATCTTTATATCACCACCGGCACAGCATCCCGCAGGCAAATCCGGTCAGGCCCCACCGCACAGTCATAGGCAAGCACTTCCACTCCTTGGCGCTGCGCATCCCGCACCGCCTGTCCAAATTCCGGGTCTGTCCCATCGTTGGGGCTGACCGACCGCATCCCCTCCATCTGTAGACAAAACAAAAGAACGCCTCGGTATCCCTCCCGAACCGCTCGGATCAGTTCTTCCACATGCTTTCGTCCCCGCTGCGTCGGCGCATCCGGGAAATAGCAATGTCCATCCATCTCCAGCGTGACGCCTTTGACTTCAATAAATCCTTTTTCACCGTCTTCCTCAAAATAGAGATCCAAGCGGGAACTTCCAAAGGAGACCTCTCGCCGCAGCACTTCCGGCCTGCCGATCTCCCGAATCCGGCCAGCCGCCACGGCTGCCTGCACCACCCGATTGGGGATCTGAGAATCGATATTGACAAGGAGAGAGCGTCCCCCATGCAATTGTTTCTCCACCGCGATCAGCGAATACAACGTCTTTCGTCCTTCTGTACACGCCCTTTCTAGGTAGACGGTGGCGCCAGGCACAAGCAATTCCCGATTGCGCCCCGTATTTCTCACATGGGCGGTTGTCAACTGTCCATTCTCCCGTCGAACCTTCGCCAAAAACCGATTGGGGCGCTCTATGAAGGTAGCAGCCTCGACGCCGCGGTATAAGATTGGCTCATCCATCGACCCGATTGCGCCTTCCCCCCGCAAAATAGCTCTCCATGTTCTGCATAATCTCATCTGTCATTCGGTTCCTCGCCTCAATGCTAGCCCATGCGATGTGAGGCGTAATGAACAGCCGGTCGCTGTCCTGAATCTTCAGAAGCGGATTTTCCGCCTGGATTGGCTCCCGCTCTAAGACATCCAGACCGGCGGCCGCGATGCGGCCTTCCTCCAGCGCTTTGGCTAAGTCCGCCTCCCGCACAATGCCACCTCTCCCCAGATTTAAGAGGATGGCGGTGGGCTTCATTTGACACAGATCCTCATACCGCAGAAAATCTTTCGTCTGCTCACTGAGCGGCGCATGGATTGAGAGAATATCGCTCTCCCGCAAAAGCGTTTCCTTATCGACGCGGGTATACTCGCCCTCCCCGCTGGCATTGCGGCCGGTGGTGGAATAATATATCACCTGAGCGCCGAACAATGCCGCTAGCTGGGCGACACGCCGTCCAATGGTGCCCAGTCCGACGATGCCCCACCGCAGAGCGCTCAGCTCGTGGAAAGTTCTGGCGAAATGGGTAAAGATCTCATCCCCCGTATAGGCGCCGGATTTCACATATTCGTCATAGTACCGGCTGTGCTCCATCAGATAGAAGAGCATGGCGAAGGTGTGCTGTGC
>JAHZBS010000132.1 GCA_019423265.1 Clostridiales bacterium | reverse complement strand
AAAAACGGTTTTCACATGACAGGCCTGTTTGCTGTCCATAAGGTAAGCCATCATAAGGGAGCAGCTGTCAAAATGAAAGGTCAATACCACCTTACGGGAGCCTTCACAGCCAAGAACGGTATCCATCTCCGTGACCCTGGTGTCCGGAAACTCCTGTAAGAAGGATTGGAAATCTTTGTAAGTGCGTCCTTCATAGATGGCCCTGTCCGCCGGAGCAGAGGAGTTGGAAGAACGGACTTTATATTTTACTTTTTTGGGCAGGTCTAAGTTTCTTACACTCAGAGCTCCGGAGTCAATGTAGTTATAAAGGGTCTTTTCGGACTGTGTGATCTCGGGGTGATGGCGCAGGATCATGTAAGGAGAGTGTCCTTGAAGAAGAAGGGGAGTAACCAGTTCATCCAGGCGTGTGAGGTCTGGAGGAGAAATGTTGAGACCGGTTCTGGATTCGATAAGGACGGTTTTATAGTGCCTGTGAGCTGTGACGGCCTTATAGTAAGCCTTATCGAGGCGGCAGGAGCATTTGCGGTCACAGCCGTTGCAGACAAAAGGAGCCTGATCAAGGTTGCTGCAATGATAGCTGCGGGGAACAAAGTCTTGGCAGTGGGAATTGCAGTGATGGCAGAGCCTGCAGAATCGTTTGCAGACAGGGGCAAAGAGACCGCAGATGTTTTTCTTTTTGCAGTGATTGGAAAGAGCACAAAGATTGGCGGGTTCGTTGAAAAGGGAGTGTTGCTGAAAGGAACGGTGTTTTTTAATTTCTTTGGAGATAGTGGTGGGATCCTTGGCTAGCTGCATAGCGATACTGCGGAGAGAAAGGTGTTGATCCAGTCCTTTTTCGATGAGAATCCGATTCTCCAGCGTCAGGTGTTTATGGTTTGGTGTTATAGATGGATGCATGAGTACCTCTTTTCTACTGCGGATAGGAGATACTAAGAATCATACACGATATGGTTGGAGAGTGTAAGACTAAATTCAGCATTGGCGTGGAATTTTCTTTTTCATTCAAGGGGTAGGCCAAAAAGCCTGCGCGAAGTCTTGACAAATCCGTTTCCGCGTGGTACAATAACTATAATTTCATATTGCAAACCGTTGAAGTGAAGATAAAAACAAGAATGCTCCCACAGAGAGCCCGCGGCGCTGAGAGTCGGGTGGAAAACAAGTTGTTAAATGGATCACGGAGGGCGCGGTCAAAGGCATCCCCTTTGGATGCTGAGTATTCCGCGACGTGTTGGCATACGTCAGTTGCCGGGAATATGTCAGTATTCTGCTAAGTGTGTGGGGAGATCCTGCAAATCAAGGTGGCACCGCGGATATCGTGTATTCGTCCTTGACAGACTCAATTCTGTCAAGGATTTTTTATTTCTTGTTCCAATCGAGAGGGAACCGTTTTGAGCAGTAGCGCAAAGCAGAGTATATTGCCGCTGGGCGGCGGAATGGAGGTCAATATGGTAAAACCTGGGGTTGAAGAGGTAAGGCGGATTGCGCAGACCGGAAAATACAAGTGTATGCCGGTCAGCATGGAGATGTTGTCCGACATCAAGACGCCGGTAGAGGTTATGCGGATTCTCCTGAACATTTCTCAGCATTGCTATATGCTGGAAAGCGCGGAGAATAATGAAAACTGGGGCCGGTATACGTTTTTAGGGTATTCCCCGAAAATGGATATCACCTGTGTGAACGGCGAGATCAAAGTAGACGGATTGACCATTCAGACGGGCCATCCTGGTCAATACATCCGCCAGATTTTGGAGAACTACAGAAGTCCGGTCATGGAGGATCTCCCCCCGTTTACCGGGGGATTGGTGGGGTACTTTTCCTACGATTATCTAAAATATTCGGAGCCATCGCTCCATCTGGACGCAGAGGATACGGAAGGGTTCAAAGATGTAGATCTGATGCTGTTTGACAAGGTCATCGCCTTTGATCATTTTCGCCAGAAGATCATTCTGATCGTGAATATATCGCTGGATGCTGTCGAGGTGGAGTATAACCGTGCGGAAGTGGAATTGAGGCAGATGGCCGATCTCATCAAGAACGGGAAACCTAAGGAGAACCTGTCCGGAAGGTTGACGTCGGAGATCAGGACGCTCTTTTCAAAAGAAGAATACTGCCGGATGATTGAAAAGGCCAAGGGGCATATCTTGGAAGGCGATATCTTTCAGATCGTGCTCTCGAACCGGCTAGAGGCTGATTTTGAGGGAAGTCTTTTCAACACGTACCGCATCCTGAGGACACTGAATCCGTCGCCGTATATGTTCTATTTTTCCGGATCGGATATGGAGGTCGCGGGGGCCTCGCCGGAGACCCTTGTGAAGCTCGAAAATGGAATCCTCCACACATTCCCCCTGGCGGGCACGAGGCCGCGAGGCAAAACGGAGGAGGAAGACAGGAGGCTGGAGCGGGAGTTGCTGGCGGACCCCAAGGAGCTTGCCGAGCACAATATGCTGGTTGACCTCGGGCGGAACGACATCGGCAAGATCAGCCGGTTTGGGACGGTTGAGGTTGAGAAATACCATGAGATTCAGCGGTTTTCCCATGTGATGCATATCGGTTCCACCGTGCGGGGGGAGATCCGCGAGGATGCCGATGCGCTCAATGCGGTGGATGCCATCCTCCCAGCGGGAACCCTGTCAGGGGCCCCAAAAATCAAGGCCTGCCAGCTGATCAATGACCTTGAAAATAACAAGCGCGGGATTTATGGAGGTGCAATCGGCTATCTTGATTTTTCCGGAAATCTCGATACCTGCATTGCCATTCGCATTGCATATAAGAAGAATAACAAAGTTTTTGTGCGAAGCGGAGCGGGGATCGTTGCAGATTCTGTTCCGGAGACAGAATTTCAGGAGTGCCTAAACAAAGCCGCGGCGGTGGTGCGAGCGCTGGAGGCTTCCCAGGAGGAAGACGTATGATCCTATTACTTGACAATTATGATAGCTTTTCGTATAACCTGTATCAGCTGATCGGATCGCTGGATCCAGATATCCGGGTGATCCGCAACGACGATATGACAGTGGATGAAATCAGGGCGTTACATCCACAGGCCATAGTCATTTCACCCGGTCCCGGAAAGCCGGAAGACGCGGGAATCTGCATAGAGGCTGTGCAAAAACTGGGCGGTGCGATCCCGATTCTGGGCGTTTGTCTGGGACACCAGGCCATCTGTGCGGCATTCGGCGCAACCGTGTCCTATGCCAGGACCCTCATGCACGGGAAGCAGTCCATGGCCACCGTGGACACCCGTTGCCCGCTGTATCGGGATTGCCCGGAAACCATGCCGGTGGCAAGGTATCATTCCCTGGCAGCGATGGAGAGCACGCTGCCGGATTGCCTGGCGGTCACAGGGAGGGCGGACGACGGCGAGATCATGTCGGTGAAGCATAGGGAGTATGCTATATACGGGGTGCAATTCCATCCGGAATCCATCATGACGCCCCATGGGAAAACCATGTTGAGAAATTTTTTGACAATCGCAGAGTTGAACGGAGGTAAAGAGAATGATTAAAGAGGCTATTGTTAAGATTGTGGACAAACAAGATCTGAGCTATGATGAGGCTTATGCTGTGATAAACGAAATCATGAGCGGCGAAACCACTCCTACCCAGAATGCAGCATTTCTAGCGGCGCTTTCCACCAAAAGCACAAAAGCGGAGACTATCGATGAGATCTCCGGCTGTGCCGCCGCGATGCGGGAACATGCAGTAAAAGTCCAGCACGATATGGATGTTCTGGAGATCGTCGGAACCGGCGGCGACGGCGCTCACAGCTTTAATATATCCACGACGGCGGCCATGGTATTGGCGGCGGGCGGGGTGAAGGTTGCAAAACACGGCAACCGCGCGGCGTCGTCCAGCTGCGGCACGGCAGATTGTTTAGAAGCCCTTGGCGTCAAGATTGATCTTGAACCGGAGAAATGCGTTGCGCTGCTGAGAGATGTGGGGATCTGTTTCATGTTTGCACAGAAGTATCACACATCCATGAAATACGTAGGCTCAATCCGCAGGGAACTCGGGATCCGGACGGTGTTCAACATCTTAGGGCCGCTGACAAACCCTGCGCATCCCACGGCGCAGCTGCTGGGAGTATACGATGAATCGCTGGTGGATCCGCTGGCAAGAGTGCTGACAAGTCTCGGGGTCAAGCGGGGGCTAGTCGTATATGGGCAGGATAAGCTAGATGAACTGTCCCTGAGCGCACCCACTACCGTATGCGATTTTAAAGACGGAGAATACAACACCTACGTGATCACCCCTGAAGAATTTGGGCTTACACCGTGTGAAAAGAGGGATCTGACTGGCGGTACGCCCGCTGAAAACGCCCAGATCACAAGGGATATTCTGAGCGGAGCGCAGGGGGCCAAACGGGATGTGGTCCTGCTCAACGCCGGGGCCGGTTTTTACGCGGCCGGAGCCGTGGACAGCATAGCCGCGGGGGTCGCCAAGGCCGCCCAGGTCATCGATACAGGCGCCGCTCTTGCCAAGCTGGAAGAATTTAAGGAAGCGTCAAACCAATGAGTACAACCATTCTTGAAACCATCGCCGCCGCCACAAAAGTCCGCGTTGAAAAGGCGAGACAGGAGAGATCCCTTGAGACTGTAAAATCCGAGGCGCAGCGATTGGATGCCGATACTGGATTTCCCTTTGAACAGGCGCTGCGGTCAGGAGATATAGCCTTTATCTGTGAGTGCAAAAAGGCGTCCCCGTCAAAAGGCCGGATCGCCCAAGAATTTCCCTATCTGGAGATTGCCAGAGAGTATGAGAAGGCCGGAGCGGCTGCAATCTCTGTGTTGACGGAGCCACAGTGGTTTTTGGGGAGCAATGAGATCCTTCGGGAGATTGCGGCGGCGGTGAACATCCCATGTCTGCGCAAGGATTTCACCGTGGATGCGTATATGATCTATGAAGCCAAGACGCTGGGGGCGGCGGCAGTGCTGCTCATCTGCGCTCTGACAGAGGAGGACGCGCTGCGGGACTATATCAAAATCTGTGACGGCCTGGGGCTCTCAGCGCTGGTCGAGGCCCATGATGAAGGGGAGATACAAATGGCGCTTCGGGCAGGTGCCCGTATCATCGGCGTCAATAATCGAAATTTACACGATTTTACCGTCGATGTCCACAACAGTGAGCGCTTGCGGAAGCTGGTTCCGGAGACGGTGCTTTTTGTAGCGGAGAGCGGAATCCAAACCGCTGGGGATATTCGCGTGCTGCGAAGCGCCCATGTCAACGGTGTGTTGATCGGGGAAACGCTAATGCGCGCTCCCGATAAGAGGGCTATGCTCTGTGAGCTTCGGGGGGAGAGCCGCCAATGAAAGTCAAGATTTGTGGCCTGCGCAGGCAATGTGATATCGAATATGTCAACGAGCTGTTGCCGGACTATATCGGGTTTATCTTCGCGGAGAAAAGCCGGCGGTATGTGGCGCCCGCGGAGGCTGCGAAGCTGAAAGCGCAGCTGGATCCGCGGATCAAAGCGGTGGGAGTCTTCGTCGATGCGCCTGTGGATACAATCGCGGCCCTGGCGGAGCAAAAGATCATCGATGCGGCGCAGCTCCACGGCGGCGAGGGCAACGGATATATACGAGAGCTCCGGGGCCGGACGGACTGTCCCATCCTTAAGGCGTTTCTTGTCAGAGGTGCGGGCGATGTGAGGGCGGCAGAGCAATCGCCGGCGGACTATGTACTTCTCGACGGCGGGGAGGGTAGCGGAAGCCCCTTTGACTGGCCGCTGGTCAGGGACATAACACGCCCCTATTTTCTTGCGGGGGGACTGAATCCGGACAATCTCCGGGAAGCCATCCGGGAACTGCGGCCTTACGCCGTCGATGTCAGCTCCGGCGTGGAAACCGGAGGATGGAAGGATTATGACAAAATAAGACGATTTATGGAGATCTGTTCTGAACAACAGGAGAGGAGAGGAAAGCAATGACGAATTCGAAGGGACGATTCGGCGTGTACGGAGGCCAGTATATTCCGGAGACGCTTATGAATGCCGTGATTGAGCTTGAAGAGGCTTACGACCGGTACAAGAGCGATCCGGCATTTCAGGCTGAGCTCACGGAATTGCTCAACGAGTATGCCGGCCGCCCAAGCAGGCTGTATTACGCTGCGAAGATGACAGAAGATTTAGGCGGCGCTAAAATCTATCTAAAGCGTGAGGACCTGAACCATACGGGGGCCCATAAGATCAACAATGTGCTTGGGCAGGCGCTGCTGGCGAAAAAAATGGGCAAGACAAGGCTCATAGCGGAGACGGGGGCGGGCCAGCACGGCGTTGCCACAGCCACAGCCGCCGCGCTCATGGGCATGGAATGTGTTGTATTTATGGGACAGGAGGATACGGTACGCCAAGCGCTGAATGTTTACAAAATGCGGCTGCTGGGGGCGGAGGTTGTTCCGGTGACGACGGGCACCGCCACGCTGAAGGATGCCGTCTCGGAGGCTATGCGGGAGTGGACGAGCCGCATCAGCGACACCCACTACTGCCTTGGGTCGGTGATGGGCCCCCACCCCTTCCCCGTCATCGTCCGTGACTTTCAGGCGGTCATCTCAAAGGAAATCAAACAGCAGATCACAGAGAAAGAGGGGCGGTTGCCGGATGCGGTTCTCGCCTGCGTCGGCGGCGGCTCCAATGCCATGGGAAGCTTTTACCACTTTCTCGATGACAGAGATGTGGCGCTGATCGGCTGTGAAG
>JAHZBS010000131.1 GCA_019423265.1 Clostridiales bacterium | reverse complement strand
CGCATTCTCATCGCCTTTTTGTTCTTTCTGGCTACATTTTTCTTACTCCACTGGCGTAAAAATTTGTCATCCGTGAACTCACAGTCGGCCCATTAAAAAAACTGTCCCCTGTGCTACGGGCTGATACCGAAGTATTGAAGAAACTTAGTTATCAGGCGTAGCAAGGGCAAGAAAAATCACCGAGATTAGTCTATTGCAGACTTTTCTCGGTGATTTTCTTTTTGTATCCGCACATTCAATTTCTGCCACTATCCCCGCTACAATGATTGTAGAAAACCAAAAATCTCGCGGGGAGCCTGCCGTTGATCAGATGCCGCAGATAGGCTTCGCGGGATAAGCGGCTTTTCTTCACCCGCTTGTTCAGAGCTTCCGCTTCTTTCCGGTTTAGGCGAACTTTGATCTCAATATTTCGTTTACTCATGCTCAAATTCCTTTCTAAAGAATAAGAGCGCCCGCATAACACGGACGCTCTCGCTCAATGTTGTATTCCGTTTTCTAATGTTGCTGTGGCGTTACCATTCCAGGCTATTGGGATTCAGACAATCATTTTTTTGAAGGAATCCTCACAAGTCTGCCAATACGCCGCGCAACGGCTTTACCGGCCGAAAAGAGCATTTCTTAATTCATCGCTTTTTTCCGTCTTTCTATCATTGCAGGACGCCGAGCAAAACAAGGTGGATTTGAAGCTGCTGATGAAGGCTCTATTATACGCCTGTGCCTTGAAGGGCATTTTCCTTATTTTACCGCTAGTTTTTTTTGCGCTGCTGCGCTATACTATATGCGAACATAAGTTCTCAATCGGTGGTGATACTGTGCAGCGCGTTATTCTTCACTCGGATTTAAATAATTTTTACGCTTCCGTGGAATGCCTGTACCGGCCGTCTCTTCGAGGACGGCCGGTCGCTGTGGTGGGCGATCCACAGCTGCGCCACGGGATTGTCCTCGCCAAAAATTATATCGCCAAAGCCTTCGGCGTTCAGACAGGGCAACCCCTGTGGATGGCAAGGCAAGCGTGCCCTGGCATCCAATTTGTCACGGCCAATTATGACCGCTATCTCCGCTACTCCCATCTGGCCCGGCAAATCTACGGCCGCTTTACCGATCAAATCGAAAGCTTTGGCCTTGATGAATGCTGGTTGGATGTAACCGCCAGCGCCCCCCTTTTCGGGGATGGCCAGACCATCGCGGGTGAGATTCGCTCTCTCATTCGCAGTGAGCTGGGTGTGACAGCCTCCATCGGCGTCTCCTTCAACAAAATCTTTGCAAAGTTGGCATCGGATCTAAAGAAGCCGGATGCCACCATCTATATTCCGCGGGAGCAGATGTCGGCCCGCATTTGGCCCCTGCCCGTGGAAACACTGCTCTTTGTCGGCCCCGCGACTAAAAATAAGCTCCGCCGGCACGGTATCTTGACCATCGGACAGCTGGCCAACGCGACTCCCGCCTTGCTTCAATCCCTTCTCGGCCGCGTTGGCTTGCAGCTGCAGCGCTGGGCCAAGGGCGATGATACGTCCCCCGTCGCTCACGAGGACGCAAAGGCGTGGATCAAATCCATCGGCAACAGCACCACGACACCCCGCGATCTCGTCTCTGACGACGATGTAAAACTTACACTCTATATTTTGTGTGAGAGTGTTGCCGCCCGCCTGCGCCGCTATGAATTTTGCTGCCGCACCGTCCAGCTCTGGATCCGGGATGCTGCGCTGATCTCCTTTGAGCGGCAAAAAAAGCTGCCCCAGCCCGGGCAGACCTCCCAAGAGTTATTTGAAACAGCGTTTTCCCTCTACCTGGAACACCGCCCTGACGCCCCTATCCGCAGTTTAGGGGTGCGCGCCTGCGATCTGGAGTGTACAGGTCACAGACAGCTCTCTCTTTTGCCGGACCAGGTTCATCTTGAGAAGCAGTCACTGCTGGAGCACTCCATCGACACTCTGCGCCATCGCTTCGGCCACTCCTGCATTCAGCGCGGCATCATGCTGACAGATTCTGGGCTGTCCGCCCTGAATCCGGAGTCGGACCATGTGATCCACCCTGAAAACTTTTACCGGCACCGGGCCGGCTAAAATAGGAAAGGAGCCTGCCATGCATGAGAAAGTATTTGTCCAAGTGTTGGTTCTCTTTGACGAGGCCGGAACGATGACGCCAAAATCCATTCGATGGGAGGATGGCCGCGTATTTTCCATCGACCGGATTCTGGATATACGACCGGCCGCCAGCTTAAAAGCTGGCGGCCGGGGAATCCGGTATACCTGCCGGATTTTGGGTAAAGTAACCTATCTATTTTTTGAGGATCCCGCCTGGTTCGTGGAGCGCCGGGTACTAGCCGATCCGGAACCGCATTCCATCCCTTGCCACCACAAAGGGGGCCTGTAACGTCTGTTCTAGTTCTTCCTGGCAGGGGTGCAGCGTTTTTGCCAGGTGGTTCAGAATAATGGGCGCTCCCTGCTTTAGAACCGGCGGCCCATAGGGGGTCTTTGCCATCAATGTGTGGGCCATCGCCCTCACCATGGACAGGCTGTTATGCTCGAAAATCCGAAAATCTCCCTCATGCCCGTCTCCTATGGTACAGTCCACAATCCAGGCGTCGATTGCTGTTTTCCGCAGAACCTGCCAGGTTTTGTTTAACATCCAAGCGCCATCGAGAGCGTACAGAACCGCGGTCTCTCCCCTTCGAATTAAATAGGAGAGCGCGGTCTCTGTCTCCCGCTCCGTCCGGTGGTTGGCCGCCAGGGGAAGCAATCGATAGTCTCCGCAGCTGACCTCCTCGTAGGCGGTGAGCTGCGAAACTTGCCAGTCCCTCTCACCCGGGCAAAACAGCGTTTGGATCCACGAACCCTCGCCGTAGATCCGCAGAGGACTGCCGTGGGCCTTTTGACGCGCTTGGGCAATTGCCCGTACCGCTTCCACATCACAGTGGTCGTCATGGCTGTGGGTAAAGAAAAGATCCGTCACTTGCGCCCATTCGATCCCCAGCTCTTCCATTTTTCGGAGGGAATGCTCCGTACAATCCAACAGAATATGGCTGTCAAGCAGCGTGCTCGTGTACCCTCTGTATTCTCCGCTTTCCCGCGGTTCCTGCCAGTCGGCAGCCCCTGTTCCTAACAGAATCCATTCCATGGTCATCATCCTCGCTCTCTGTTTTCAAAAAGGCGGATTTCTGGCTTTTTAAGGATCCCACAGCGCTTTAGTTGATACTCATACGCCCAGCTGGCCCCCTCTGTCTTCCAGGCTCCGCTGCCAAACCACCGCAGCTGCTCGTTGCAGTTGTGGACGCTGCCAAAGGTGTTAATCTGATTTCCAAACACCTCTATCGCCACCTCATGCTGTCCCGCCGCAACGCCAGGGATCTCCGCCGTATAAGGCGCAAACGCCACCGCCGCCTTCTCCTCCCCATCTAGATAGACTTTCCAGAGGGGACAGCGAAATTTTGTTGCCTGAACCCGCAGCGTCCCCGCTTTTTCCAGTTTGATGGGAATGTGATACGTTATATTTTGTCCGTAAAATGGCAGTCCCTGCTCAGTCCAGCTGCCAAATTCCAACTGTTGGACTGGCTCTACCAGGTTCGCTTGACTCCCTATCACCTGCACCCCAAAATCTCCGATTACGTAACACGCTTCCAGATATGTTTTTTCTGAATAGGGCAGCTCCAGCTCCAGATGATGGGTTCCCTCTCCCAAATCCGGCAGCGCTACGGTTTCAATCGCCTCATCGGTGAAATACCCCTGTATTTTCTTCTCGATCTCGCAGTCGTCCAGAAAAATTCGTGTCTCTTCTTGATTTTCTAGCGCTAGGGCCAGGTTTCTAGCGGGATACTGGCATTCGATGGTATATCGAAGGCGGACCCTATGATGGGCTTTCGCCGTCTCCTGAATCGTCCACGGCTGTACGCCAGATCGCCGGATGTGTAGGGTTTCTCTCACTTTTTTATCGATGCGTAAAATCTCTTCCCTAGGTTTCCATGGGCCTCTATCAATTTTAAATTCTGCCATGTCCAGCAACAACACGTTGGGCGCTGATTTCGTAATAGGCAGGACGTCGGGAAAGTCTACGATTTCGCCCTCTCCCGGCCGTTCTCCCTCTCCGGTGAGGGTTGCGGCTCTTGTCCCAGGTTCTAGCAGAAAGAGAAGACTGTCATGTTCATAGAACTCACAGGTAATCAGGGTTTTTCCGTTCTGATACTGCGCTGGTACCGGCGTAATGTCGCCGGACATGGTATGATAGAGCGTAGGTTTCCATTCCCCTGCCAATTGAATTTCAATGACCTCCCGATAGGGGACATCCGGGTTGAGCATGGGAAGGCCATGGGCTACAAAAAGCCATCGATCTTCGCCGTCCTGTCGCATCTGATACAATAACCGCTCCGCGCGCATTCCAGCCCCTTTTCCGCCCCACTCGCTGAATGTCCCGTTAACGGAGATAATATCCACCTCTCGGAATGGCTCTAGGGCGTCTAATACCCGCTTCTTTGAGAATGGAATGGTTTCGCTCCTCGCCGCTAGCGTGGCTGCCCTGTCTGACGGCTGCGCATCCGTGTATGGCGCTGGCTCACCCACAAATATAACACGGCCCCCGCCCCGGGCAAAGGCTTCCAGGCTCTCTAGCGTCGAGGATCGGAGTGTGACACACCCTGGCACAACCACCGCCTCGTATTGCATCTGCCCCACTTGCAGCACATCTGTTTCCTTGACCGAACACTGGGAGGGCAATAGGGACTCGCAGATGTAATCAAAATCGATGAGTCCAAAAAGCATCCATTGCAGCAGATTCTGGAAATTTTCCTGCAATTCTTCCCGGATGGCGCCCGTCTTTTCATTCGATCCATAGTAAAGCCACACACTTTCCACTGGGTGGATGACTCCGACACGAACGCGCGCTTTTCCTCTGGTCAGCGCCATGTTGACCCTCGCAAAATGGTCCTCTACCATGGAATACTCCTGATACCAGGGGGATTGATAGCCGATGGAGGCTGGATAATCCCGTTTTGCCTCCCCTTTCATACTGACCCATGTCAGATGGGGTACGCGGGTTGTCACCCCCAGCGCTGCCTGCCAATCGCCTTGCAATTTGTGCCCTCGAAAATCAAAATCCCAGTTGGTCACGCCATACAGCTCGCTTAGCACTCCCTCGCGCCCATATTGGTGGGATGCGCTCTGCGCCTGTTTGGCGGTGGCGAATTCACGTCTGTCCATTAAGATGTCGATTCCAGGCAGCTGAAAGCTCCGGTAGGAGCGCATCGCGTCCCCCAGCACTGAGGTCTGCGACATCAATGTGTCTTCCGCCATCATATGTCCCGTAAGCATAATCCCATGCGCTTCACACCACTGTCCGATTGTATCGGCAAAACTTTCTGCAAAGCGCTCTGCGACGAAATTATGGAATCGATACCGGGCCACGGACACGCCCTCTGGCAATTCCCAAAACAGCTCTGGCAGCTTATCCAGTAAACTTTCCTCGTATGCCTCCTGATATGCTTCCTCCAGGTCGTCAGTAAATGGAATCTGGATCTCCTGCGGTTCGTCGCACCGCACTAACGTCTGCTTCGAGGCAAATTGAGGTTCATCGGTAAAAATGGCCGGCACTGTCCGCCCAAATTCGCTGCCCAGCGCGCAGTAATATTCTTGGTGAGTTTTTTCGATAAACTTTTCTATGGCGCGTTTATTCAGCGTATCCACGTAGGATTCTCCATTGAAACTGTCGTTTCTGGGCGCGATGGTCAGATAGGCATACCATCGCCTGGCCGATGTAGGAATGATATCTCCCGGTGCGATTCGCTCATATTCTTGTAGGATTCCATCTTGCACTGTGACAGCGTATTCTGCCATGTGATACAGGACGCCATATGTGAGTGATTCCCCTTTGACGAACTCTTGGCTGGGATGTTCGAATGCTGTAAAGATCAGTCTCCGCTGGCAATACTCTGAGTTCTTTGTGACCATGCCCCCGGCACTGCCAGAGGGCCATCGATCCTCGTCATACAGCCAGCACAGAAGTCCCTCCTGCTTCGCTTTTTGGCAGCATGCCGCCACGATGGATTGATATTCCGCTCCCATATATGGCGTATCCAAACCTGCACGGCAGTGGATATGAAAGCCTCCCATACCCATTTGTTTAAAATAGTCGATCTGGCGCAGCAGCTGATCTCGGTCCAACTTGTTATTCCATGCCCAGAATGGAGCGCCTCTGTATTCGCTGGTTGGATTTTGAAATTGCTCCTCTGTCAGTTTTTTCCCTTTTTGTTCCTTATATAATGCCATTGTTCTTTCCCCCACGTTTGCACCGTTACAAATTTCTTGCAGTATACCATATTCCTCCCGCAGTGGCAATGGAAATAATTAAAGTTTTTTTTGGAATAAGTAAAGAATTGATATCTTGCCTTTACTGCACGCCGGAACATTTATTTCTTCCTCTTCGGCGGGCACTTCTTCCTACTTTGTCTCTTTGCCGGCGGACACTTCCCTCTTTTTGCACGCCGGCTTCTCTATTTTCTTCCTCTTCAGCGGGCATTCCTCCTTACTTTGTCTCTTTGCCGGCGGACATTTCCCTTTTTTGCACGCCGGTTTCTCTACTTTCTTCCTCTTCGGCGGGTATTCCTTCCCACCTTGTCTCTTCTTCGGCGGGTATTTTCCTTTTTTGCACGCCGGCTCACCTGTTTTCTCTCTTTTCAGTGGGCATTTCTCCCTACTTTGTCTCTTTGCCGGCGGACATTCCCCTCTTTTTGCAC
>JAHZBS010000130.1 GCA_019423265.1 Clostridiales bacterium | reverse complement strand
ATATACTCCATATCCAGCGATTCCCGCACCGCATCTGCCAATCGATCATACTGTTGATTTTTATACTGTTCCATATCAAAACTCTGCACGGCGGTAGCGTCCAGTCCTTTTGCCCTCAACAGTGCCTCCACAATGGCCTTGGAGATGCCGTCCTGGTCAAACAATCCGTGGAGATAGCTGCCGTACACGTTCCCGCTCTGCACCACCTTCTCCTCCCGGCCACTCTGTCCCATATGGATTTCATACCCCGTATAGGGCAGTCCCGATAGGGAGGCAAAGATTCCGTCAAGGGCTGGCAGATTCCCGGAAATCTGTGTCCGGGTTTTCGCCTTCTCAAAGATGGTATCCATATCCAACAGGCCGAGGCCCGCCATCTCGCCTCCGTGCTCGACTCCATAGGGATCCTTGAGGGTCATCCCCAGCATCTGATAGCCGCCGCAGATGCCAAAGATGGGTTTTCCCTTGGCCGCATGCTTAAGCACACACGCTTCCAGACCACACTGCCGCATCCACAGCAGATCGGCCATCGTATTCTTCGTTCCGGGGAGGATGATCAGATCCGGGTCGCCAAGCTCACCCACACTGCCCACATATCGAAGGGACACGCCCTCGATATATTCCAGCGGATTGAAATCCGTAAAATTCGAAATTCGGGGAAACCGCAAAACCGCAATATCCGCCAGCGCCGGCTTCTGACTCCGCTCAAACCGCTCCGTCAGGCTATCTTCATCATCGACGCGGATGTGCAGATACGGGACCACCCCCACCACTGGCACGTGGATGATATCCTCCAGCATGGTCAATCCCGGCTTCAGTATCGAGACATCCCCGCGGAATTTGTTGATGATGGTTCCCTTGACCATGGCCTTTTCCTCATCTGTGAGCAGCAGCATTGTGCCGGCCAGAGCCGCGAAGACGCCGCCTTTATCGATGTCCCCCACGATCAGAACCGGCGCGCCTGCCATCTTGGCCATCCCCATGTTTACAATGTCCTGCTCTTTCAGATTGATCTCCGCCGGGCTTCCCGCCCCCTCAATCACGATGATATCGTACTCCTCTGCCAGCTCCCCGTAGGCTTTCATAATGTCGGGGATGAGTTCGTGTTTCTTAGCGAAATAATCCTTGGCGCTCATATTGCCCAGCACCTCGCCGTTGACGATCACCTGGGAACCCTGATCGCTGGTGGGTTTCAGCAAAATGGGGTTCATCCTCACATCCGGCGCAATTCCGGCGGCCTCCGCCTGCATCACCTGCGCTCTCCCCATCTCAAACCCATCCTTGGTGATAAAAGAGTTTAGCGCCATATTTTGTGATTTAAAGGGAGCCACCTTATATCCATCCTGGCGAAAGACCCGGCATAGACCGGCAGCCAGCAGGCTCTTCCCCGCGTTTGACGTCGTTCCCTGTATCATAATTGCCTTTGCCATCGCTACCTCCATACGAATCCAAACAAAATTCCCCAGCGCGCCGCACTCATAATCAGCAGCGACAGCACCGCCGTCATATACATCAGCCGGTTCATCAGGGGAATATCCTCGATGGTAATCCTCCGATTCGAATCCCCGATGGTTGGCTTTTCCACCAATTTTCCAAAATAATAGGCATCCCCTGCCAGCTGCAAATTCAGAGCCCCGGCCGCCACCGATTCTGTCTTCGCAGAGTTGGGGCTGGCGTGATTGTGCCGATCCCGCTTATAGATCGCAACGGCGTTCTTGGCGTCTAAGCGCAGCAGAAAACTGGCCAGAATCATGAGCCATGCGGATACAATGGCGGGAATAAAATTCATGACGTCATCCAGCTTGGCCGCAAACCGGCCAAAATAGAGATACCGGTCATTCTTGTATCCGATCATGGAATCCAGCGTATTGACCGCTTTGTAGAAAAATCCCAAAGGCGCGCCGCCGATGATCAGAAATAGCATCGGCGCGATCACGCCGTCTGAGGTGTTCTCCGCGATGGTCTCGACCACAGCCTTAGAAATCTGTTCTTCGTTGAGATTTTCCGTATCCCGGCCGACGATCCAGGAGAGGTATTTCCTTGAATTGGGAATATCCCCTTTTTTTAAATACCTGTAGACCCGCATACTTTCCACCTTTAAGCACTTCGTGGCGAGAATCTGATAACAAAAAACCGTCTCAATCCCAATGCGCAATCCCACATGAATCCGCCCCGCCAGCTGCAAAATTCCAAAGGGCAGCGCAAAGGAGATCCCCGTCACGAAGATGGTGAGGATTGCGCCCGCAAGTATTTCATGCCGGGGCAACAGCTTTCGCAGAATCGCTTCCCCCTTGGCAATCATCCATCCGATGAGGCGGACCGGGTGGGGCAGCCAGTGGGGATCCCCGAGCAACAAATCCAACAAAAATCCTAGCAATACCGCAATTCCTATTTCCATCTTGATCTCCATCCCGCGCATGTCTGCAAAAATTTCTTGGCGTACTGCGGATGCGCTCCAAAATGGAGATGCGGATAGCCCGCCAGCAGGGTCTTTCCCACATGGACACAGGGCCAAGTTCTCGTCCCTTTGTGGGCCGTAAATCCATCTCCGTTAGCCGTACTGTCGGAGTAATGGAACTCATGGACG
Source organism: Clostridiales bacterium (assembly GCA_019423265.1). The sequence goes on along the minus strand of JAHZBS010000130.1, from coordinate 4,165 downwards.
CGCAGCGTATCCCCTTTTTCACAGATCGGCGTATCCACGTTGGCTTCCAAGGTTGCATACCCAAAACGTGTCAACCGCGCCGTCATATGGCTGTCCCCCTTCAACGCCCCCGCCATAGGCCAGGTTTTGCCTTTTCCGTCGGTGAGCGTCTCTTGCAGATACATCATGCCTCCGCATTCGGCTAAAACTGGCAAGCCATCCCGGACAGCTCTGCGGACACTCGCCCGCATACTCTCATTGTCCGCTAGCGCCTGGGCGTGTTCCTCCGGATATCCCCCGTACAACAGCAATCCGTCCAGCCCCGGTGGCAATTCCGGGTCTGTCAGCGGGGAAAAGGGAATGAGCGCTGCGCCCATCTCCTTCCACAGCTCCAGATTATCCTCATAGAAAAAACAGAAGGCTTGATCGCAGGCCAGTCCCAGCCGCAGAGGAGGATCCATGGCCATACACCCTCGATAGTCTTTCCAGAGATCCTCATAGACTACGGGCGGCGCTGTCTTGGCCAATTCCAGAAGGCCCTGGAGATCGAGGGTCTCTTCCGCCGTCGCCGCCAAAAGATCCATCTTTGCCATCAGGTCTTCCACCTCATCCGCCGTGATCAGACCTAAATGCCGGCTGCCAATGGCCGCCTCCGGCAGCGGCGGCATATATCCATACGTTGGAATTCCCAACTCCGCCTGGATCAGCTTCTGATACACCGGGTACATGCCCTTGCTGCAATGGTTTAGAATGACCCCTTTGATCTCATTGGGCCGGTATCCCACAAACCCTTTGATTAAGGCCGCGACGGATACACTCATCCCTTTTACGTTGACAACCAGGATCTGGGGCGTCTGGGTAACCCTCGCCAGATGGTTCGAGGAGAACGCATCATCCTCGAATCCCTGTCCATCGTACATCCCCATGACCCCCTCCAGCACGGACACGGCGTGGCTGGCTCCGCTCCTGGCAAGCAAAAAGCGGACAGTCTCCTCACCGCACAGATAGAGGTCCAGGTTCTTAGATTTTGTCTTTAATATTTTACTGTGGAACATGGGATCGATATAATCCGGCCCGCATTTAAAGCTGGCTGGCGCTAATCCACCATTGGACAGCGCCTTTAAGATGGCGCAGGTCACGGTGGTTTTGCCGCAGCCACTTCCCGTTCCCACGAGCATAAACCGCGGGATGTTCTGTCGCATCACGCTCGCCGCCTTCCGCTCAGAATATAGATGGGATTCAATCCCTTCATCATGTGGTAGCCGCCCACCACATCCGCCTTCGACATGGAGGCGCATAGTATCTCCGGCTCCAACTGGCGCTGTTCCATGGAAGTGACCGCCGCCTGTAGCGTTTCCAGCGTGATGACATTGACCACCATCTGGGCCGCCGGATTTTTTCTGAGGACCGCCTCCAGGATCGCGTCCATGTTTCCGCTGCTGCCGCCGATAAAGACCTTATCCGGCGCTGGCAGCTGCTCCAATCCCTCCGGCGCCGTCGCATGGCGTATCTGCACATTATAGGCCCCTAATCGCTTTCTATTCTCCGCAAGCAGGGCCACAGCCTCCTCATGTCTCTCGATGGCGTACACCATCCCCTCCGAAGCCGCGTAGGCCATGGCGATGGACACGGAGCCCGTGCCGGCTCCGATATCCCAGATCACATCCTGGGGGTGGATGTCCAGCTTCGCAACGCTCAGCATCCGGATCTCTTCCTTCGTCATGGGAACCTTGCCGCGGAGAAAGTCTTCATCGCGGAGCTGGTGGCGGCAATCCACGGCGTGGGCATTTTCAATGAGCAGCACCGCTAAATTGCCAAATTCCATCTCTCGGACGGCGGAGGGGGCGGCCGTGAGAATCCGCTCCTGCCCGGAGGACAGATTTTCCCCCACGTGGAGAACCACGTGATCCATATTGGCCTGATACAGCTGCTCCGCCACATCCTGCGCCCGATATTGCCCGCCGGTCAGGACAAAAACCTTGCCGCTGTAGCTGACAAAGGGAATGATGGACCGGTCCCGCCCGTGAACGCTCACCGTTTTAATGTCATCGTAGTCTATGTTGAGCTTGGCGCACAAGTATTGAAGACTGCTGATACCGCTGACGCGCTGGATCTCCCAGATCCCCTGCAACTTTTCTGTCAATCTCTTAGAAATACTGTAAAACCCCACATCCCCGGAAGCCAACACCGCCACCTTGGTTAAGTCCTCCGGATTGTCTGTCAAAAACGTCTCCATCTCTGTTAAAGATACGAGGCGTACATTTTCCAGGATAGGCTGAAAGGCTTCCCAGAGCCTTCCCGTCGCCAACACCACCTGCGCCTCCCGCATCGCTTGAAGGGCGTATGCGCTCACGAGGGAGGGGTCCCCAGGGCCTGCGCCAATAATCCAGAGCTTCATCCCTCGTTCTCCTTCTTCTTGTCCCTATATTGCTCCCATACGGTCTCAATTAGGGATTGTATCGTCGCTTCTTTCGCCACATAGACTGGCATTCCAAGGGCCTTGGCAGCCGCAGCTGTTTTCTCTCCGATGCAGACCGCCGCCAGAGCCTCGATCTCGGCTTCCTCCCCCAATGACCTGGCATAGCCCTCAACACTGCTGGCACTGGTGAAGATCCCAAAGTCGTATTCCCTGGGATCGATCCCCTCCTGGCGGACGTACTGCGTCTCATATACCGTCAGCCGGTCCGTCTGGATGCCCCGCGCCGTCAACCGGTTAAACGCCTCTCCCGACGCCATCTTCCCCTGGATCAGCAGAACCCGAATACCTTCCTTCAAGAATCCACTCTCCAGCATTTCGCCGGCCAGCGTCTCCGCGCAAAAGACCGCTGGCACAAAATCCGCCCGAAGCCCATAGGCGGCAAGCTGCTTTTCCGTTTCCTTGCCGACCACGGCGATCTTCACACCCGCCAGCTCGCGGGCGTCCTTTCCCGCCCCCCAGAGGGCTTGAAAAAAGCTGTTCACCCCCGCAGCGCTTGTGAACACTAAAACCTCGTATCGGGATAGGTCTGGCATCGGGAAAGGCACGGGGTTTGTTGCAATGGCTGGAAGACTGGTCACATGGGCGCCAAGCTCCCGAAGCCGGCCTACAAGAGTGCCTTCCTTTTCCTTTGGCCTCGTCACCAACAATCTGGCTCCCTTTAAGGGCAGCTTCGAAAACCAGTCGAATTTTTCTGCCAGGGTACAAACCGGACCTACCACAATCAACGCCGGCGATTGAATCCGCTCCTGCCGCATGATGTCTTTCAGCTGCTGTAATGTGGTCACAAAGGTGCGCTGCTCACTTCTCGTCCCATTCTCCACCACAGCGCAGGGCATAGAAGCCGCCATTCCATGCGTCATCAGGCCCTGGGCGATCTCCGCGCCGCTGGCAACGGACATCATAAAAATCAGCGTCCCTTGCAGCCGGATCAGAGCGTCGTAATCCAGGGTGAGCTCTCCATCCTCTTTTCTGTGGCCTGTTATGATGTGGACGGATGAACAAAAATCTCGGTGGGTGACAGGGATCCCTCCGTATGCGGCGGCTGCAAACGCCGACGGGATTCCAGGGACCACTTCAAAGGGAACCCCCGATTCCCAGAGAAGCTCTAGTTCCTCCCCTCCGCGGCCAAAAAGAAAGCAGTCTCCCCCCTTCAACCGCACCACCTGATAGCCGGCCAGCGCCTGTTCCAGCAGGATCTCATTGATCCTCTCCTGTGGGACTGGATGGCGGCCCGCGTATTTCCCTACATCAATGCGGATGGCTTCTTCCGGGATCAGTTCCAGAATGTCACGGCTGACGAGCCGGTCGTACACCACAACCTGTGCTTTTTGAAGAATCTCTTTTCCCTTTGTCGTCAGCAGCCCCGGGTCGCCCGGCCCAGCTCCGACTAAATAAACCTTTCCTGTTTTTGTCATCACGTCTCCATCTCCTCCCGCATCCTCCTTGCGAGGCGCCGGCCCAGCTCCGCCGCATCCGCACACGGACCTGTGATGCGATCCCGCAGGACGCGCCGCGTTGTCTCTTCCTGGCAGAGACCCTCCAAAGTCAGCTGATCATGGGCAATGGCGGCAAAGGCCGCAATGGGAGCGCTACAACCGCCATTCAATTCCGCAACAAAGCTGCGCTCTGCACATGCCACGATGTAGGCCGGCGCATGGTGAAATTCCCGCAGAAAGGACACGTCCATGCCGGCTCTTGCCTGTACCG
>JAHZBS010000013.1:9049-22986 GCA_019423265.1 Clostridiales bacterium | reverse complement strand
TGAATCCCTACGAGCGGCGGATCATTCACTCCACCCTACAGTCTGACCCCATGATTGAGACCCACAGCGAGGGGGAGGAACCATACCGCAAGGTTGTGATCTCCTTGAAACGCAAGAACAGCCGATAACATAGGTGTGAATTCACCGCATATCAGGTATACTTTTTTAAAGATAGTATGGGTTTGTCCCCCAATAAAAGGCGCCGAATCCGTATGTGAAACCCAGGGATCTATTGCCGCTGGGTTTTCTTATCGTTTTGATAGAGAATGAAAAGACTATAATTTGAGCCGGCGCGCGGCTCAAGGGTAGTTGCCATAGCTGAATGTAAAGATCAGCTGGGCGGAATGGAGATTGACATGGCTGATGAGAACTATGGGGCCCCCGCTATTGCGGCTATTTCTACGCCGGCAGGGACCGGAGCGATTGCGATTATCCGCGTTTCAGGAAAAGAGTCCATCGATATTGTGGACGCCGTATTTCAATCGGCGGACAAAAGCCCTCTGCGCGGCTGTCCCTCTCATACGATTCACTATGGCTGGATCGTGGATCCACAGACACAGAATTCAGTGGACGAAGTTCTTGTGATGCTCATGCGAGCGCCGAGGACGTTCACAAAGGAAGACGTGGTGGAGATCAATTGTCATGGCGGCGCCTATATACAGGGACGCATCTTAGAGCTCCTATTGCAGAACGGCGCTCGCTTGGCGGAGCCCGGAGAGTTTACGAAGAGAGCCTTTTTAAATGGGCGGTTGGATCTATCACAGGCGGAAGCGGTCATGGACATGATCTCGTCCCAGACGGATTTATCGCTGCGCTCGTCGATTCACACGCTAAAAGGCGGCTTAAGCGACCGGATTGAGATGCTGCGCGGAAAGCTTTTAGATCTGATGACCCAGATGGAGGCCAATATCGACTATCCTGAATATGATCTTGAGGATGTGACGCTGGACCAGGTTCGGCAGACGACAGCCGCAATTCTGGGGAGTATGGAAGAGCTGTGGGGAACTGCGGAGAGCGGGCGGCTCCTCAGACAGGGAATCAAGGTTGCCATTGTGGGAAGGCCCAATGTGGGAAAGTCTACTTTGCTAAATGCGCTTTTGCGAGAGCAGCGCGCCATTGTGACGGATATCCCTGGGACGACAAGAGATACCATTGAGGAATTTGTGGACTTAGGAGGAATGCCGCTGCACCTGGTGGATACGGCGGGAATCCGGGATACAGAGGATGTGGTAGAGAGGATAGGCGTGGATTTAGCTAGGAGGGCCGCAGAGGAAAGCGACCTAATTTTGATGGTCGTGGACGCCGGGATGGAACTGGACGGGGAAGATCGAGCCATTTTTCAACAAATTAAGCATAAGCAATATCTGATACTGTTGAATAAAACGGACCTTGCGGTCGCCCACAGTGCGGATGAGTTTGTGGCGATGCTGGGGGAGCCCCAAGCGGGGGAGCGCATACTCCCAGTATCCGCTAAGAAAGAAAAAGGGCTGGATGCAGTTGAAAGTCGAATTCGAAAGCTATTTTTCGATGGCAGCATTGCCATCGGAAGGGATCCGCTGATCTCCAATCTCCGGCAGAAGGAGGCGCTTCGCCGGGGGATCGCCGGACTTCGGGCGGTTCTGAGAGGAGTGGAGGTGGGGATTCCCCAGGATATGCTTATGATCGATTTGACGGACGCCTATGATGCTCTGGGGGAAATATCCGGGCATTGTGTCAAGGACGATGTGATTCAGGAGATCTTCAGCCGGTTCTGCCTTGGCAAATAACAATTACGTGTGGAGAGTGTGAATAGATGGGTACTGAATATCCGGCATTGGGGTCAAAAGCGCACCAGATCGTATATTGGGAAGAGGAAATCGATGTGGCCGTGATCGGTGGGGGACACGCAGGCTGTGAGGCGGCGTTAGCCTGTGCGCGGCTGGGAATGAGGACGGTTCTTTTTGCCATGAATCTGGACAGTATCGCCATGATGCCGTGCAACCCCAACATTGGGGGAACGTCGAAGGGGCATTTGGTGAGGGAAATTGACGCGCTGGGCGGCGAGATGGGAAAGAATATCGATCGGACCTACATTCAATCCCGGATGTTGAACACGGCAAAAGGGCCGGCGGTTCATTCCCTGCGAGCGCAGGCTGATAAAGCGCGATATAAAGAGGAGATGAAGCTTGTTCTGGAGAAGCAGGATTCCCTGTGGGTCCGCCAGAGTGAGGTTGTCTATATCGATACAAAGGATGGCAGAGTATCAGGGGTTTTAACCGCGCCAGGAGGATACTATCCCTGTAAAAGCGCCATCATCTGTACAGGTACCTATCTGCAGGCCAGCTGTATTCATGGCGCATATCGCGTTCAGACGGGACCGGGAGGGATGCAGGCCGCATGTGGCGGTTTGACAGACTGTCTCCGCGATCTGGGACTGCCTTTGCGGCGATTTAAGACCGGGACGCCTGCCAGAGTGGATGGCCGGACTCTGGATTTTCATAAGATGGAGGAGCAGAAAGGCGATGAGCATATCGTCCCGTTTTCATTTGAAAATACACCGGACAGTATCCGGCGGCCTCAGCGGTCCTGTTGGCTGACATATACAAATGAGAGGACCCATGCCATTATCCGGAATAATCTGCACCGGTCTCCTTTATACTCGGGTGACATTCGCGGAATTGGACCTCGATATTGTCCGTCTATCGAAGACAAAGTGGTTCGATTTGCTGATAAGGAGCGGCATCAAGTATTTTTGGAGCCGGAAGGCGATCACACGTTCGAATATTATGTATCGGGGATGTCCTCCTCTCTGCCAGAAGATGTGCAGCGGGATATGCTCAGAACATTGCCCGGTTTGGAACATGTTCAGATCATGAGGACGGGATATGCCATTGAGTATGACTGTATTGATCCGCTGGCCTTGGACCATACCTTACAGATCAAACAGGTGAAGGGGCTTTACAGTGCCGGTCAGTTTAACGGGAGTTCAGGGTATGAAGAGGCGGCGGCTCAAGGGCTGATCGCGGGAATCAACGCCGCGCTGTCCATCAAAGGGCGGGAACCGCTGATTTTGGACAGGTCACAGGCGTATATTGGCGTGCTGATCGATGACCTGGTGACAAAGGGTACGAATGAACCATACCGCATGATGACATCGAGAGCAGAATATCGGCTTTTGCTCCGCCAAGATAACGCGGATCTCCGGTTGACGGAGATGGGGTATAAAGTTGGGCTTATCTCCGATGCCAGATATAGCCGTTTTCTTCAAAAAAAAGAGGACATTTCCCAGGAAATAGAGCGGCTGGAGAAAACCTATATCAATGCTTCCCCGGCAGTGAATGAGTTTTTGGATTCCTTAAAGACCTCCCCAATACGGTCAGGGATTTCGCTAGCCGAGCTGCTTCGCCGGCCGGAGGTGTCCTATGGCGATGTGCTCGCTATTGGCGACGCGGAGGCAATGGCTCCTGAGCGGCCGCGCTTAGATTCAGCAATCGGGGAGCAAGCCTCGATTCAAATAAAATATCAGGGTTACATCGAAAAGCAGATGCAGCAGGTAGAGCAGTTTAAGAAAATGGAGCAAAAGCTGATCCCGCAGGAGTTAGATTATGAGGAAATCACGAGTTTGCGGTTGGAAGCGAAACAGAAACTGTCCAAGGTGCGGCCGCGGTCAGTGGGCCAGGCGTCCAGGATTTCCGGCGTATCGCCAGCGGATGTGAATGTTCTTCTCGTATATCTGGAGCAATACCGGCTTCGAAAAAAGTAGGGAGATAAGGACAATGGATGAGGCAGTTCAGGAATGTCTGCGGCTGGGAGCAGAAGAAATGGGTCTTATGCTGGACAGGGAGCAGGTTCGGCAGTTCACGGTTTACTGTGATTTACTTGTGCAGTGGAATGAGAAAATGAATCTCACCGCCATCACAGAAGAGCGGGAGATTATCGGAAAGCATTTTCTTGATAGCCTGGCCGGTGGAGTGGCGCTACTGAGAGATGGCCGAGAGCAAGTGCGGTTGATTGACGTTGGAACGGGGGCGGGCTTTCCGGGGATACCCCTGAAGATTTTACTGCCAGGGGTATCCCTGACGCTGTTGGATTCTTTGCAGAAACGGGTTGTCTTTTTACAGGAAGTGTGTAGACAGCTGGGATTGAGGGATGTAACCTGCATTCATGGCCGTGCCGAAGAGCTGGGGCATAGGGCGGAGTATCGGGAAAACTATGATGTAGCCGTGTCTAGGGCTGTTGCCCCTCTGCCGGTATTGTTGGAGTATTGTTCCGGATTTATAAGACAAGGCGGCCTCTTTTTGGCCTACAAGGGACCCAGCATTGAAGAGGAGCTAGCGATTTCCCGCAATGCTGCGTCGAAATTGCAGTTTTCTATCCGGGAGACGATGGATATGGCCATACCATATACAGAGTATCGTCATTTTATAACAATATTTGAGAAGATCGGCAGTTTGCCCTTGAAATATCCTAGAAAACAAAGTAAAATAAAGAAAGAACCATTATGAGCGATCGGAATCATCTCACCGTATAAAGGGGTCTTTAAACTAATGAATTCTTTTGACCAGAGTAAATATGAAACGGTATCTGTCATTTCAGTGGAGATAAGTAAAATACGCCCGAATCCTTACCAGCCGCGGCGGACCTTTGATAATCTGGCGCTGGGGGAACTGGCGCAGTCCATCAAGGAACACGGCGTCATGCAGCCCATAAGCGTCCGAACGCTGGGGGATGGATATGAACTCGTTGCGGGTGAGAGGCGCCTTCGCGCGTCCCAGTTGGCCGGCTTGACCATGATCCCTGCCATCGTGGTGGATATAACCGATCAGGAGAGCGCCGTTTTGGCCTTGATTGAGAATATTCAACGGCAGGATTTGAACTATTTTGAAGAGGCACAGGGGTATCTGAATTTAATTGAGGATTATGATCTCCGCCAGGAACAGATTGCAAAGATGATGGGAAAGAGTCAGTCCACCATAGCAAACAAACTGCGCCTGTTGAAACTTTCGCCACAGATTCAAAAGGATTTGATGGAAAATGGGTTGACAGAGCGGCATGCCCGTGTTCTGTTAAAGCTTCCGGATGAAGCGCTACAGCGAAAGGTGCTGCTTCGGGTGATTGAGGAGAATCTGACGGTTAAGCACACGGAGGAGCTTGTGGAAGCCGTGCTGGATAGTATCCTGAAAAAGGAGCAGAAGGCGGAAGAGGAGACAGACGGCGACACAGCTGGCAAGCAGAAGATCAAGCGCTACATAAAAGACATCCGCTTGTTTACCAACACAGTGCAAAAGGCGGTTACCTATATGAAGGACGCTGGCGTGCCTGTGGAGGTGGATGAGGAGAAGAATGGCGATTATTATGAGATGATCATTCGAGTTCCATATAAATAAGGAGGCCAGCTTCGGATGCTGAGAGGAATCTGGAAGGGACCGGACGAGGATCTGGCGGAGGCGTTTAGGATCCGGCAGGAGGTCTTTGTGGAGGAACAGAAGGTACACCCATCCCTGGAAAGAGATGCTCTGGATGCGAAGTCAGATCACCTTGTGATCTATGAGGGGCAAGAGCCGATTGCCACCGGGAGGTTGCGGAAGGGAAAGAACGGCGTCTATTTCTTTGAAAGGATCGCCGTGCGCAGATCCTATCGGGGACAGCATATTGGGGACTTTCTCATGAAGATTATGATCAATGAGGCATTTGAAAGGGGAGGGCTTCAGGGCGTGGTGCATGCACAGGCGCAGGCCCAGGGATTTTATGAAAAGCTTGGCTTTTCCGTTGAGGGGGAGCGCCACATGTGTGCTGGTATGGAGCATGTGTACATGATTCGGCCCTTGATATGAGTAACTCGCGGAAGATGTCTTACGTTAAAAACAGGCTATGACAATTGGAGTGTCATAGCCTGTTTTTTCGCCGCTAGGAAAAATAAAAATGGCAGATGGATAAAAATTCGTCCGGCGCTTCAAGCCAGGGGAAGCCTGCGCAGGGAGACATGAGTTCCACCTCGATGGAGGAATTGATGTCCTCTAATTTTTGTTTTTGTTTTCTGTCGCGCAGTAAGTCTCCGCTTAAGATGATATAGAGATCATGGTCGATTTTTGCTAAGGGCCGGATAATGTCCGCGTCCATGTAATGGGTCAGATAGGAGAAATAGGCGTATTTGGCACAGGAGCCTTTACAATGCGCGCTCTCCCAGCTTTCCATGAGCATGGTAGGCGTGAGGGAGATGTTGCGGTTTTGGTATTGTCGCCGCAATAGGGGACGCGATGTCAGGAGATTGTAGATAAAGGTCCCTACGATGTGTGTCTCTAACAGCCGGCGCGATAATTTGAAGAGAAAGCCGGGACTAGGCGCACTCTCCACAGCGTTGCGAGGATTGACAAATAGCAGTTTGCGGTAGAAGTTCGGCTGCATTTGACAGGCTAATGAGCAGAAGGTGCAGGACAGGGAATCCGCGATTACGCCCACAGGAGATTTGACGACTTGCTCAACGAAATCATTGAGGAGCTGGACATAGAAATAGGCTGTAAAGGTGATCATCGGTTTATCTGAACGGCCAAAGCCCGGCAGGTCAAGGGTGTAGACGCGATGACAGGAGGCTAGGTTTTCGGAGAGTGTTCGCATCATGTGCTCTCCCGCTCCAGGATAAATGCCGTGAATTAAAAGAACAGGTGTCCCTGTACCGCGGACAGTATAAAAGACATCACCGTATCGCCAATGAAAGAAATTCCCGGGCTCATGCTCGAGAAGATGGTCAGAGGTAGCCCGGCGAAATACAATGGCATTGATGCCAGCAAGGATACCTAAGCCAGCGGTGGTTGCGCCAGCGATGGTTAGAATCTTTTTGTATGTTGAGGACTTCATAGTTTCATCCTTTCTGCTCCGCAAAGAAGTATATAACTTATTATCTACTACTTTCAGCGAAATTGCAATATATTTTTATATTATATATTTATATTTTTTTCACCGGGTGAGGGATACAATAATGTCTGGACAAAAAACGTGGAACCTAGTATAATAGTGGGTATCGATATAGGAAAGGGAGACAAATGATGGGTATTCGTGAGTATGTAGGGTCGGAGTTTGCAAAGATCCTTCCTGAACTTTCACTGGATCAGATAAACACGATTATAGAAGCACCGAAGGAAAAAGCTATGGGGGATTATGCATTTCCCTGTTTTCGCCTGGCAAAAGAATTTCGAAAAGCTCCAGCTGTCATTGCACAGGAGATTGCACAGAGGGCCGGTTCACTTGAATTTTTCGAGAAGGTGGAGGCCGTTGGGCCTTATGTCAACATGTTTATTTCGCGGGAGAAACTGGCTGCCATTATAGTAGAGGAGTACAACGCTGCCGAGTGCTTTGGCGCATCAGATGAGGGAGCGGGGAAGACGATCGTGCTTGACTATTCGTCAATCAATATCGCAAAACCTTTTCACATTGGCCACCTTCGAACCACGGTTATCGGAAATTCAATCCATAAGCTGTATCAATTTTTAGGATATCAGACAGTTCGAATTAATCATCTGGGGGATTGGGGCACTCAGTTTGGAAAGATGGCAGTGGCGTATGAGACGTGGGGTGATCCTCAGCTTGTGGAACAGAAAGGAATCCGGGGCCTGTTAGACCTATATGTTCGGTTCCACGATGAGGCTAAGAAGGACCCTTCGTTGGACGATAAGGCCAGAGAGTACTTTGCCAGAATGGAGCAGGGGGATGAGCGCGTTTTGTCTCTCTGGCGGAAATTTGTCGATATAAGTCTAAAAGAGGTGTCGAGGGTCTATGATCTGTTGGATGTACAATTTGACTCCTACAATGGGGAGAGTTTCTACAATGACAAGATGGAGCGCCCAATACAGGAATTAAAGGATAAAGGCTTGCTGGTGGAGAGCGAAGGGGCGATGATCGTCGATCTGTCGGATTCCGATATGCCGCCCTGCATCGTGCTCAAAAAGGATGGCAGTACGCTATACGCAACAAGGGATATCGCCGCCGCCATCTATCGAAAAGAAACCTATGATTTTGATAAATGTATTTATGTAACGGCCTTCGATCAGGGATTGCATTTTGCCCAGGTTTTCAAGGTTCTTGAGAAGATGGGGTATTCCTGGAGTAAAGATTTGGTGCATGTGCCCTATGGGCTCGTGAGCCTTGAGTCGGGCAAGCTGTCAACCCGCGGCGGAAACGTTGTTTTTCTTGAAGATCTGTTGATGGAGGCTATTCAGAAGACACGGGATATTATCCGTGAGAAAAATCCGGATCTTGAGAATATAGAGGACGTTGCCAGACAGGTGGGAGTGGGCGCTGTTGTTTTCCATGACCTGTTTAACAACCGGATCAAGGATGTCACATTCTCATGGGACAAGGTTCTGAATTTTGACGGCGAGACGGGGCCCTATGTTCAATATACCTTTGCCAGAGCGTCGAGTATTTTGCGCAAAGCGCAGTGGGTGAAGACAGAGTCTGCCAAGATAAATCCGGCATGTCTGATTGATGAATATTCCCAAGACCTGTTGAAATTGATCGAGATCTTTCCCCAGAGGGTACGAGAGGCGGCAGACAAGCTTGAGCCGTATATTATGACTCGATATACGGTGGCGGTGGCTACGGCATTTAATAAATTTTACCATGAAAATTCGATCCTAGGTGCAGAGAATGAAGAGTTGCGTGTGGCAAGGCTAGGTTTAACAGCTATGGTTGCGCATGTTTTGCAGAGTGGACTTGACCTTATTGGGGTTAAAGCGCCTGAAAAAATGTAAGGACAGAGCAGTATTTGTGCCGGAGCGTCACAAATAGCTATCGTGGCAGAAGTTGCCCCTGTCGCTAACGCTCCGGAATGGAGGTATATATGCAGGAAGTGATCTTACTTTATAATCCGAAAGCTGGCGATACCTATTTTCGATTTGAATTAGATGAATTTATAACGGTTTTTAATGCCGCCGGTTACGATACACGGATATTTAGAAGCCGTGCGAAGGGTGACATGGGTGCCTATCTGCTGGCCGCTGATCTCTCCAATGTGGCGGCAGTGTTTGTCGCAGGAGGAGATGGGTCCATCAACGAAGTTGTCAATGGCCTGATGAATTGCAAGCACAAAGTGCCATTAGGCGTTATCCCTGCTGGCACCTCAAATGACTTTGCCAGGAGTCTTGGCTTTCCTTCAGAATATGAGAAATGCATCAACTTGTTAGCGAATATGCAGATGGAAGATGTGGATGTGGGATGTGTCAATGGACGATACTTCATCAATGTATGCGGGGCAGGGCTGTTTACCAATGTGTCACAGACCGTTAATACTGATTTGAAGAATTTGATTGGAAAGATGGCGTATTATTTGAAGGGTGCGGGACAACTTCCAAGTTTTCGGCCATTTAAACTGCGTGTAGAGGCTAACGGTGAGGTGTATGAAGATAACTTTATTCTGTTTTTAGTTTTAAATTCCGGTTCGGCTGGCGGATTTAAACTTGCTACAGATGCGGATCTGAGCGATGGACTTTATGATTTTGTCGGGATTCGCCAGGTTTCTCTTCCAGAGATGACACTTTTGTTTGTCCGTATGCTTAAGGGGGAACATTTGAAGGATAAGTCGGTATTGCATTTACAATCGAACCATTTTTTGATATCATCAGAGAATATACAGGATGGCTTGCGGGAGTCCGATGTTGACGGTGAGAGCGGCCCGCTGCTGCCGCTGGAAATTGAGGTCAAACAGAAGGCGCTGCGTTTGATTGTCAATCGTCAGAGTGTAGTTATCCCTGAGTGAGTTGAGAAATAGATAAGTTGTCGTCAGAATAGTTTATTTATAAAATGTTCCACGTGGAACAACTGGTACCGAATAAAAACGGATATCAGTGTTCCACGTGGAACATTTTTGTGTCTTAATATGGTAGATATAAAGATATCATAATCTTTTTAAGAAAACGTATTTGTTTCTGCTCTAAAATATGATATAATAAAACACGAAAGCAATAGGGAGGTGAGTGTGTGGGAAAGATCGTTGCCGTGGCTAATCAAAAAGGTGGAGTTGGAAAAACGACTACGACTGTGAATCTAGCCGCATGTTTAGCGGATAAAGATAACGCTATTCTTGTAGTGGATATGGATCCACAGGGGAATGCCAGCAGTGGATTTGGCATCGATAAAGATTCACTGGAGAAAACGAGCTACGAACTTCTTCTAGGTGATGCGGAGTTTACAGAGTGTAAAATCAATTTGCCTGAATTTAAATTAGAAATTATACCCGCAAGCATGGATTTAGCTGGTGCAGAGGTTGAATTGATTGGCATTAACCGCCGCGAGTTTTTATTAGCCAACCATTTGGAGAAAATAAAAGATTACTATGATTTTATACTGATTGACTGCCCGCCATCGCTGAACATGTTGACAATCAATGCATTTTGTGCGGCCGATTCCGTTTTAGTGCCGATCCAATGTGAATTTTATGCATTAGAAGGGCTGAGTCAACTTATCAATACAATCAACCTTGTGAAGAAACGGCTGAATCCCGCAGTAGAAATTGAAGGGATCCTATTTACAATGTACGATAACCGTACCAACCTCTCAAATCAAGTTGTGGAAGAAGTGCGAGGATACATGCCTAGCAAAACATATAAGACGATTATACCGCGAAATGTCAGGTTAGGGGAAGCTCCGAGCTATGGCCAGCCGATTATATACTACGACGATCGCTCCAAGGGAGCCGAAAGTTATCGCAATTTGGCGGCAGAATTTTTAACACATAACAGGAGGCTATCATGAAGAAAAGAGGTTTGGGTAAAGGTTTGGATGCTCTCATCGGTCCAGACCTTGAGGATATTGAAAAGCAACCCGGTGAGCTGAATAGCGAGGGTGGCGCATCGGATAATCCGATTATGATGATTGACATCTATCAAGTGGAACCCGACCGGGAACAGCCGCGGAAAGATTTCGATGAGGAGAAGCTTGAAGAACTAGCTGAGTCAATACGTCAATATGGAGTTCTACAACCGCTGCTGGTACAGAAGAAGGATGAGTATTACAAAATTATCGCCGGTGAGCGAAGGTGGCGGGCAGCGAAACTGGCAGGTGTCAAAGAGGTTCCGATTATAATAAAAGACTATAATCAGGAAGAGACGCTGGAGATTTCCCTTATTGAAAATATTCAACGGCAGGATCTGAATCCAATTGAAGAAGCGCGAGCCTATCAGAGGCTGCTCAAAGAGTACCAATTGACCCAGGAGGAGATTGCGCAGAGAGTTGGAAAAAGCCGGTCTGCCATCGCCAACTGCCTTCGATATCTTAATTTGCAGGAACAAGTGCAGAGCATGATGATGGAGGGAGTTCTGTCGGCAGGTCATGCCAAAGTTTTATTGGGAATTGAGGATAGAGAGCTTCAATATACCCTGGCGTTGCGGGTGATGGATGAGGATTTGAGCGTGCGCCAGCTGGAGAAGATATTGCAACAGATGAAAAAAAATAAGCCTCAAGCGGCTCCACCTACCCCAGCCAATCCAATTTACCATTCGGTTGAAGAGCGGATGAAGGAGGTGCTGGGCACTAAGGTCATCGTGACACAGGGGAAGAAAAAGGGAAAGATCGAAATCGAATACTATTCCGAGGAAGACCTGGACCGGCTTCTGACTTTATTCGACAGTATAAAACAGTATTAGACAAAAGTGGGAGGATACATAAGTGGAGATGATTCTACGTTTCGTCGAAGCCAATATTGTCTGGTTTATGGCGGGGGTTTTGGCGCTGCTCATTCTTTTTTGCATTCTATTGTTGGTCAATCTTGTAAAATTCAAAAAGCTTCGGAGACGCTATGAAGCTTTTATGCAGGGACAGGATGGAAAAACCCTGGAACATGTGCTTAAGGACTGCGCTAGAAAGGTGAATGTGAACCAAGAGGAAGTACAAAATCTGAAACGGTACGTGGCGGGAACCGTGGAGCGTAAAGTCAACAACAGCCTGTACAAATCCAAGATGCTCCGCTACAATGCATTTGAAGGAATGGGAGGGGATTTATCCTTCGTCTGGGTTCTGTTGGACGATGACAACAATGGCTACATCTTAAATAACATACATAACCGGGAGGGCGGGTATATGTATGCCAAGATCGTGAAGAAGGGAACCTGCGAACAGCGGTTGTCACCGGAGGAGGAGCAGGTCCTGCGGGATGTGGTGGCCCAGCGCGTATAGTGGGAGGATAAAGGCGAATGTTTGAAAAAGCATACAAAGCGATTGGCGTCGATCTGGACGAAACGCTATTGGACACGGAGAAGGAGATCTCGAAAACCAATCTGACTTGTATTGGACAGGCCAGGGGACATGGCTGCCGGATTATCGTGTGCTCCGGGAGGGCGCCAGCCGCGATGCGGAGATATATCGATGAGTTGGGCCCCTGGGACAGAGAGGACGTCTATATCGCGCTGAATGGTTGTATGACGTTTAAAGCGGCGACCCATGAGGCGGTAGAGGCTAATTTCTTTCCCCATGAGTATGCAGCGGGCTTTATCGAGATCGCCAGACAGAACCAGGATGCCATGAACCTCCACCTATATCGGGACGATGAGTACTATGTGGAGCGAAGGGATGAGACAACGGATATCTACGAGGCAAGGACCGGAACAAAGGCCAAGCTTCTGGACGATTTGAACGCCATAGTCGATGAACGCCTCCTAAAGCTTGTCCTTATAACCAAATCGCCTGACGGTCTCCGGATGGTTCAAAATCAGATAGGCGCTGCGCTTCCCCCAGAGATCAGAGGATTCATATCTTCCTCCACAAAGGCTCCGTACCTATATGAATTAGTGCCGTCCAACATAGACAAAGGAATCGCAATGGAGAGAGCAGTAAATCGGTTGTCCTTAGAGATGGAGGATGTGATTTGTATGGGCGACAGCTACAACGATATTCCAATGATCCGGAGGGCAGGCCTTGGAGTTGCAGTAGCCAATGCGGAGGACCCTATCAAGGAAAGTGCGGACTATATCACGAAAAGAACCAACGACGAGGATGCGGTGGCGGAAGTGATCAAACGTTTTATACTAGAGAAATAAGAAATTTTAGAGGGATTGTATAAATCATACAGATATGGCAATACTGAGTAATGTACCTGAGAACTCCATTATAAAACAAAGGTATGCCATACCTGCAAGCTTTTGTTTTATAGGTACAATCATCTAATACCCCCCTCAAATGAGCCTGGATTTCACCTCCCCCGAAATCCAGGCGCTTTTTTATCCTATGGAAGTGCTAAATCTAAGGATGGAAGGGCGGCAATATACACAAAAAAGAGGCGTATTATTGTTATATAATTTCCCTTGACAAGTTGAGAGGGGAAGTGCTATTATGAACCCTTGCAGGCGGTCGCTCTCCCACTGTTGCAGGACTCAGATGGTGACAGAATATTCAGAAAACGAGAGGGGCCAACATCACCGGGAAATCGCACATAAAAGGAGGGAGATTCTATGTTTGCCGATACGATTGTAAAAAAGTATGTAGTCGATCAATTTGTAGAAGAGGATGCATTGGTACAGAATGCGGCAACCAGGAAGCTTTATCGCATTCCTAGGGAAATGCTGCCCGGAGAGACACAGGAGGGGAGCGTATTTGAAATACGATATCTGAGAGCAGAATCGGATCTCCGGGAAGAAAAAATTCGACGGCTTATCGAAGGCCTACAGGACAATGCAGATGATAAAGAGTGATGGAGTCCATGTTTTTGCTTTAATATATGGAATATTTTCATCTTGAAATACTTTTTCAATGGTGTCAATTGCATATTTGTTGCACGCAACTTCTCTGGATGGTTCTATATAGTGATATGAAACGCCCTCATCTCTGACGATTGCGTTCTCCTATAATTTAAGCGATAAGAATATCCCCAGCTATCGAATTAATAAAAAAAATACACCTGAGAGGATTCGAACCCCCGACGCATGGCTCCGGAAGCCATCGCTCTATCCACTGAGCTACAGGTGCATGCTATC
>JAHZBS010000013.1:7467-8949 GCA_019423265.1 Clostridiales bacterium | reverse complement strand
TCGCTCTTGACCGCCTGATCCACCGACGTTTTTAGGCCGGACCGTATGTTATTAATGGAATTGGCAAATCTCGACAGCACGCCATGACCTGGAATATAGATGCTCGCGTCCAAATTGCCGGACGCCATCTCCTCTGTATCCTTCATAATGCGATTTAGCTGGCTGATATAGCGCAGGGTGATGGGAAGTGGGATGCAGATATAGAGGAGCAGCAGGAAGAAGCCCAAAAAATTGCGGCTTAATACGAGGGAGATGCAGAGATATCCCCATATACCGGTAAAAGCCAACAGAATCAAGGTCGTAAAGGTAAGCTGCTTATTCAGGCTTATACCGCAGAGGGCATCATATACCAGATGACCCGCGTGATAGAGCAGCGAATTTTTCCAGTGTACTTTTGTCAGCGCATTCAGGTACAGCGCGTATTCATAGAATAGATAGGCGCATGTGAGGAATAAGGCCAGCATTGTCAGCGAGAAATACAGAAAGTGATCCATTGTGATGGGGACGATAAAGATGGAGTACAGATGCTGAACGGAGAGCCGATATAGCAGAAAAATGAACAACAGAAAGAGATCCGGAGGAAATTTACAAAAGAGGTGGCGAACTCGAATCGACGTGGAATTGGAAAAGAGGAAATCAGCGGGCCGAAATGCTTTGACGAGAGCGTAGGATAGGGCGATGGACACGACTAATAGGATAAAAAATAGGGCGACTTCCTTCAAGATCCGCTGGTGGATGGACTCAGAATAGTTGAGATCTGTTGCCAGCCGGCCGTTGGGAACGACATAAATGGTTAAGCGGCAGTTCATATCGTTCAACGTGGTGTTGATGTCTGTGCTCTGGGAGGAAGGATATTCAGAAGAAATAGAGGATTTCTGCGGCGTGGGGTATTCAAGCGTCTTCGCCACATCCCCCCCGGTAGAAAAATCAGCCGGATTTTGCCAGATTACCGTTCCGCTTTCATTGACCAAGCGATAGTAGAAAAAAGAGGAGGTAGAATATTTAACCATGGGGTCCGCATACATGAGCTTTTCTTGCAGCTCTGTCTGCTGGTTGGCGCTGATATAGTCTCGAAATGCAATGCTGCCGCCCGCGGCCTCCTTAATATTGGAGTTTAGGTTATAGAGGAAATTACTCAGTTCAATTTTAAAATTCTGGCTCTCCAAATAGGGGTTACTAAAAATGTAATCCCTATGGGTAAGGACATCCGCGCCTAATAGAAAGCAGGAAGCCAGCGATACAAGAGTCAGGACAGACAGCATGACAGCACCGACGCGCCGAAAAAAGACGTTCCACTTGATCTTTTGCGCAGCGGCAGTCTTTTTTAAGTCTTCCTTCACGGCGGCATGCGCCGCCACTTTAGCGCTCGATTTTGTAGCCAATACCCCACACCACCTTTAAATATTCAGGATTCTGAGGGTTGACCTCGATCTTTTCGCGGATGCGGCGAATATGGACGGCCACTGTATTGTTTGCGTTGAT
>JAHZBS010000013.1:0-7367 GCA_019423265.1 Clostridiales bacterium | reverse complement strand
ACGGCATCCCGGATTGCCTCGTCATCGTCAACAACCAGTATTCTATAGTTGTCCATTTCCCTACGTCCTTTCGCATTTCTTTATATACAATACTGTAGCACATAAGTTTAAAAAATGCCAACGGTTGTTTCTTACAAATTTCTTAAAAGCCCGCTGAAACACAGGGTTGCAGCGGGCCTCAAGCGGCGTGCGTTTTCAATATTTACATATTTTTCAAAAAGGCGCGGTACGCCCGATAGGCTTCAAATATATCAACCTTGGACGCCACTTCCCACGGGGCATGCATACTATGGAGCGGAATTCCCAGATCGATGACATCCATTGCATACTGGGCGGGAATATACGCGATGGTTCCGCCGCCGCCCTGATCCACCTTGCCTAACTCTGCCATCTGAAATTGGATAGCCTCCTGGTCAAACAAGCGGCGAAGTCTCGCAATATACTCTGCCGATGCGTCATTGGAGCCGCTTTTTCCGCCGGCGCCGGTGTACTTGTGAAGCACAGGGCCTTTCCCAAAAAACGGTGCATTATTCTTTTCATGGACGGATGCGTAATTGGGATCAAAACCTGCGCTGACATCGGAGGAGAGCATCGACGAGGCGGCCAGCGCCTTTCGGAGGGACAGTTCTGAGTAATGGCCGCATTTTTCCATAATTTCAGCCATTGTATTTTCAAAAAATCTTGAGTGCATACCCGTCGCTCCGACACTGCCGATTTCTTCTTTATCGACCAATAGGGTGACACAGGTTTTAGCGGGAACGGCGTCCTCGTCCAGCATCGCCATGTAGGAAGTATAGCTGCAAATGCGGTCATCATGCCCGTAGGCAAGGATCATACTGCGATCGATGCCATAATCGCGTGCCTGTCCCGCCGGGACAACCTCTATCTCCGCTGATTGAAAGTCATCTTCCTCGATGGAGTACTTGTCTTTCAAGATAGAGAGGACGGAGTCTTTGACCCGCTCAGAACCCTCCCCCTCAATAGGAATACTGCCAAAACAGATATTGAGATCTTCCCCTGTAAAGGCTTTGGGAAGCGTTTTTTCGTTCTGATCCTTTCCGAGATGAGGGAGCACATCCGAAATTCCGAATACCGGATCCTGCGGATCTTCCCCTATTACGACCTGAATCTTGGTGCCGTCCTTCTTAAATACAACGCCGTGGAGCGCAAGAGGAAGCGTCACCCACTGAAATTTTTTGATGCCGCCGTAGTAGTGTGTCTTTAACATTGCAAAGCCACTGTCTTCATACAGGGGATTTGGCTTTAGATCCAGACGAGGGGAGTCTATGTGGGCCCCTAATATATTGAATCCCTGTTCAAAAGGGAGAGTCCCTACATGGATCAACACCAGCATTTTTCCGCGATTCACGGCGTACACTTTCGCGCCTGGCGTCAGGGCGCCTACGTCTGTAATGTCCTTATATCCTCGCTCCACAGCCGCGCGCGTCACGGCATCGACACACTCCCTCTCTGTCTTGCAAGAGGAAATATGCTGTTTATATCCTTCACAGAAATTTTCTGCGTCTTTTCTCATGGACGGCGAATACGTTTCCCACAATGTTTTTGATGTCATAAAATGGAAGCCTCCTCTTTGTATAATCTTCAACATAACCATGATCTCTTTATTATATCCTGAAAGGGTAAGAATCACAAGTAATCTCACGAATATTTCCTGGGAAATGATTTATTTGCATATTGCAAATATCGCAACTTGTGATATGATAGTAGCGTATCAAAATTCATCATAGCAAAATGGAGATCAAAATGAAGATAGTGATTGTAGGCGATGGCAAAGTGGGATTCACACTGTCGCAGCAGCTGGCTAAAGAGGGGCACGACATCGTCATCATCGACAACAATGAAACTGTATTGAACAACTCAAGCAACACGTTAGACGTGAATTGCATCAAAGGCAATGGAGCGAATTATAAGATTCAGGAGAAGGCGGGCGTTCAGGAGGCAGATCTAATGATCGCCGTCACATCCCGCGACGAGTTGAATATCATCTGCTGTCTTATTGCGAAGAAACTGGGAGCAAAGCACACCATTGCGAGAGTTCGCAACCCGGAATACTCAGATGAGATGAGCTTTATCAAGGACGAGTTGGGGCTGAGCATGGCGGTCAACCCGGAGGCCGCGGCGGCGGCCGAGATTGCCCGTATCTTACAATTTCCGTCCGCCATAAAAATTGACTCTTTTTCTAGGGGCAAGGTGGAGTTGGCTGAATTTAAGGTCATGCCTAACAGCCCGTTGGGTGGAATGGCCATCCACACACTGTATTCTAAATATAAAATTCGAATTTTGATTTGCGCGGTTCAGAGGAAAGGCGCAGTTTTTATACCGAACGGCGATTTTCGCTTACAGGAAGGCGATAAAGTTACGATTACCGCCTCCCCCAAGAATATGACAGACTTTTTCAGGCAGATTGGGATTTTAATGCACAAAATTAAAACGGTGATGATCGTAGGCGGAGGCAAGATCGCGTACTATTTGTGCAATCAGATCTGCAATCTAGGAATGAAGGTAAAAATCATTGAGATCGACCCTGAGCAGTGCAGCCAACTGACCGATTTGCTTCCCAAGGCGATGATCATCAATGCAGATGGATCCGACCAGGAAGTCCTGAATGAAGAGGGGATTGAGGGAGTCGATGCCTTTGTTGCGCTGACCAACATGGATGAAGAGAATGTTATCATTTCCATGTATGCCATCTCTAGGGGAGTCGATAAGGTTATCACCAAGATCAACCATCTTACGTTTATGGAGATTATGGAAAACGCAGGGATCGACTGTATCATATCTCCGAAATATATTACAGCAAACCATATTATTCGGTATGTTCGCGCCATGCAGAATTCTTGGGGCAGTAACGTGGAGACCATGACAAAGATTGTGGACAATCAAGTGGAGGCTTTGGAATTCAGGGTGAGAGAGAGTTTTCGGGGATTGAACGTGCCCTTGAAGGACATTGAATTAAAAAAGAATCTCTTGGTTGCCTGTATCACCCGAAAGGGACAGATCATTATACCAAGCGGCCAGGATACGATTCAGCTGGGGGATAGCGTGATTGTGGTAACGACCATCAATGGCCTCCGAGAGCTGAACGATATTTTCCGTATGTAGGGCACATGACTATTTGTGCCGGAGCGCCACAGATAGCCCTCACGGTTAAAGTTTCTCTTCGCCCTGTGGGAACGCTCCGGAATGGAGATTGAAATGAACTATCGAATGATTATCAACACGATCGGGCGGGTTTTGGCTGCGGAGACAGCACTGCTCTTGCTTCCGCTCTTGACAGCGGTTATATACCAGGATTCCTCCGCAAGCGCATTTTTAATTACAATTATCATTACGGCTGCGGCCAGCGCCGGAGCGCTTCTTGTCAAGGTGCGCAATCGCGTGATTTATGCAAAAGAAGGCTTTACGATCGTTGCCTTTGCATGGCTCCTAGTGTCCATCTTCGGGGCGCTGCCATTCTACATCAGCGGCGCGATACCATCCTATATTGATAGCCTCTTTGAGACAATATCAGGATTTACGACGACGGGGGCAAGTATTCTGACGGAGATTGAGACGCTTCCCAAGGGACTCCTATTTTGGAGGAGCTTTACCCATTGGATCGGAGGCATGGGAGTTTTGGTCTTCGTCATGGCCATCGCGCCGCTGGCGGGGGATCGCTCCATCCATGTAATGCGCGCGGAGATGCCGGGACCCATGATGGAAAAGTTGGTGCCGCGGATTAAGGGCACGGCAAAATTATTGTATGGCATCTATATTCTGCTGACATTTGTGGAAGTTATCTTTTTGATGGCAGGAAAAATGCCTGTATTTGATAGCCTCGTTCATGCATTTGGGACAGCGGGGACAGGAGGCTTTTCCATCATGAACGCCAGCATCGCCGCTTACGGGAGTCCCTATTTGGAGTATGTCATCGCGATTTTTATGATGCTGTTTGGGGTCAACTTTGCCATCTTTTTTCTGTTGCTTGCCCGAGAATTCAAACTGGTGATCAAAAATGAAGAATTGTTTTGGTATTTGAGTATCATCTTAGTGGCGACTCTGGTGATCACATTTTCCATTATGCCTCAATACGGCGGTTTTGGAGAGTCGTTCCGGCTGGCATTTTTTCAGGTGAGCTCCATTATTACGACGACAGGGTACGCAACGGCAGATTATTGTCAGTGGCCTGAGATCGCGCAGATGATTTTACTTTTGCTTATGTTCGTGGGAGCGTGCGCAGGATCCACAGGGGGAGGACTGAAGGTTTCAAGGCTGCTTATCCTGCTAAAAAAGGTCCGGCGGGACATCTATAAACTCATCCATCCGCGGATGGTTGGCGCCATCAAGATGGATGGAAAAACATTGCAGCAGGAGACGGTTGACAATGTCAGTCTATTTTTCATCAGCTATATGCTGCTCTTATTTTTGTTATCCCTCATCGTATCGCTGGACGGATTTGACTTTACCACAACCTTCAGCTCCGTTGTGGCCTGCATGGGCAATATAGGACCTGGATTGGGGATGGTAGGGCCTAGTGGGAATTTTTCCGAGTTTTCGAATCTGTCGAAATTGACATTGTCCTTGGCGATGCTGTTTGGGAGATTGGAAATCTTTCCGCTTTTGTTGGCCATGTCTCCCTCCCTATATCGAAAAAAATAAGCGGGCATTATAAATTGTTTCCCGGGAAATTGTGCCGTGGGTATGAGGAAAAAGTGTCTGTGCGCTGTGGGACACAAATTCTCTCTGTACATAGAGCAGCGCAGAAATGGAGATGGATATGAGGACAATCGATACGGATTGCATTGTGAACGCAGTGGCCTCGCTCTGTGTGAAGGCCAATATAGATTTAAACCAGGAGACAGAAATGGCTCTGCGGAGGGCTAAGGGGCATGAGAGATCGCCAGTCGGAATGGAGATATTGGATCAGCTATTGGAAAACGCGCAGATTGCCCGGGAAAACGCCATGCCGATTTGCCAAGATACCGGGTTGGCGGTGGTGTTCTGTGAGATCGGTCAGGATGTACACATTCAGGGGGCAGCGCTGGAGGATGCCATCAACCAGGGAGTGGCCAAGGGATATACGGAAGGCTATCTGCGCAGCTCTGTTGTAAAAGATCCTTTGGACCGGATCAATACAAAAAACAACACCCCCGCAATCATTCACTATACCATTGTTCCCGGGGAGGCCCTCAAGATTACGGTAGCGCCAAAGGGGATCGGAAGTGAGAATATGAGCCGGCTATACATGTGCAAACCTTCTCAGGGCTTGCAAGGAATCGAGGATGCGGTTATAGAGACAGTTAAGCTAGCGGGGAGCAATGCGTGCCCGCCGCTGGTCATAGGCGTCGGCGTGGGAGGAAATTTTGAGAAGGTGGCTTGTTTAGCGAAGCAAGCACTGTTGCGCCCTGTGGGAGAACATTCCCGAGATGAGAGGTGGGCGGATATCGAGAGGGAGCTGTTAAGAAAAGTTAACCAGCTGGGAATTGGCCCCCAAGGGTTTGGCGGGTCAACCACCGCGCTCTGGCTAGCCATCGAGACCTATCCAACCCATATCGGAGGTATGCCGGTAGCTGTGAATATCAATTGCCATGTGGCAAGACATGAGTCCATTACGCTATAAAAGGAGAAGCGATTCCACAATGATAAAGCGAATTAGCGCCCCCATGACGGAGGAAACGATGCAGACGCTGAAGGCGGGGGATACTGTGCTGTTAAGCGGCGTTGTCTACACGGCCCGGGATGCCGCCCACAAACGAATGTGCCAGGCTTTGGAGAGCGGGCAGAGGCTTCCCTTTCCATTAGAGGGAGCTGTTATCTACTATGTTGGACCGACCCCAGCAAAGCCGGGCCAGGTTATCGGCTCGGCAGGTCCGACAACGAGTGGGCGCATGGATGCGTATGCGCCGAAACTCATAGAGCGTGGACTCAAGGGGATGATCGGAAAGGGGCAGCGCGCGCAGGAGGTGATCAACGCCATGGTCGCCAATGGAGCTGTCTATTTTGCGGCAACTGGCGGCGCGGGCGCGCTTTTGGCAAGTCGAATTAAAAGCTGTGAATTGATTGCCTGGGAGGACCTGGGGACGGAAGCGGTGCGAAAGTTAGAGGTGGTCGATTTTCCGCTGACGGTGGTCATTGATAGGGATGGCACAAATCTATACGATATGGCAGCGCTAGCCTATCAGGAATAGAGGCCGGGAATATTGAGTAGAGGCAAGGCGGGGGAGAACATACATGTATAACGAAAATTCTAACAACAAAAATGCATGGGTTACGGAGCTTATCATAAAAGTCTTTATTGTCATTGCGTTTATGCTGAGCTCTAATATCCTGATGTATCACTTTCTGCCCTGGGTTTTCTGGAGAGATGTGGTGACCATCGTATCATTTTTTCTCGGCGTCTACTGGATATTTGGCCATGAGACAACGCAGTACCGGTATGGCCTGATCAGCGATGAGCTGACGATCTATGTAGGAAAGGGAAAAAGGGAGCGGCTAATACTCAATATCTCGGTGGCGGATATTGAAAAAATCGCCAGGGTGACGTCCCTCGACCACCAGGAGGATGGGAAAAAGAAGTATATGACGAGGGATCGATATTATAATATATCCCATCAAGCGCCAGTCTACTATTGTATTTATCTTGATGCTCAAAAGGGGGCGCACTACTTTGAGTTTAAGCCTACAAGAGAACTTGTCTGTATGATTATGGAAAAAATTGGGAGTATGTATTAATTTTTAATAATTGGCCAAGATAGTATTGTTCATTATTTTATTATAGGAGGAAACCATAATGAAAAAGTATCTTGGCATAGCAATCGCCTTAATCTTTTGCCTATCGCTTATGACGGCGTGCAAGGGCGGAAAAGACAACAATAGCTCCCATAATGGCGCGAACAGTAACATTACAAATGAGAGCTCTGAACACAGCACGAATCTCGGTGACGACATCAGCAATGGCTTAAATGATCTCAGTGACGGTATCCACGATCTCGGAAGCGATATCAAAGAGGGAATCGACGATATGCTGCCAAACAGCGGAGATGATAGCGCGGACCACAATAGCAGTGAGAGGAACAGCAACGATAGCAGCCGATAATTAAATTTTGCATATAGTTTTAGAAGCACTTTGTCATCTGACAATCTGCTTCTTTTATTTTTGAGATGAAAGGCATAATCCCAATGAAGCATTGCAGTTTAACCAGAGTTGGACTGTACCTATCTCTGCAAAAAAGTTTGGAAAAAATGTAAAACAGCGTTGACAAGAAGGGCTTAATCTAGTATAATAATTTTTGCACTATAATTGTATCTTTGTGCATACAATTAAAGGATCGCCGTGATGGCAACATTCGTAGAGCTGGAGAAGTACT
>JAHZBS010000129.1 GCA_019423265.1 Clostridiales bacterium | reverse complement strand
AGGAACCCCTGAATCCCATGGACCATTCCATAAATCTGCCCGGCGCCCCGCTCCCTTGCGGTCTTATAAACTCCCACCAAACTGGCGTTGATGGCGGCTGTCGGGCCTCCGGATTGTCCAACAATTACGTTTTCTCTCATCGTTACCTCCGTGCTGCCGCAGTGAGCGGCTTTCTCCCATTCTAGAGTCTAATACAAATTCTTGACCTTAAAGTCCTTTTCCGCTTCCCGCCGCTGGTCCTTCTTGGCCAGATCCTGCCGTTTATCATACAGTTTTTTCCCCTTCGCCAGCGCGATCTGCATCTTGGCATAGTTTCCTTTAAAATAAACTTGAACGGGGATGATGGTGTAGCCATCGGTCTTAACTGCACCGATCAGGCGCTTAATCTCCTGCCGGTGCAGCAAAAGCTTCCTTGTCCTGAGGGGATCCCGGTTAAAGATATTCCCCTTTTCATAAGGGCTAATGTGCATATTCCAAATAAACGCTTCGTTGTTCTGAATGCGGACAAAGCTTTCCTTGAGGCTGCATTTTCCCATTCGCAGGGACTTGACCTCTGTGCCGGACAACGAGATGCCCGCCTCAAATAGCTCCTCCAGGAAGTAATCATGCCGCGCCTTTTTATTCTGTGCAATCAGTTTGATCGATTCCTTGCCCATTCTCTCTCTCCCCCGCCTCCAAAAAATAAACCGTAAAGGTGTCCATATCGGACCCGTTGTAATATACCTGGATCTTCTGCCCAAGGGCGTAGACACGGTGGGTGTGTTCGCCCTCCAGGCGGTAGCGGTCCCGGTCGAAGATAAAATAGTCCAGGTTCAAATCCTCGATGGGAATGAATCCCTCCACCGTATTCTCCAACTCTACAAATATCCCTTTGGCGATCACCCCGGAGATGACGCCGTCGAACCGAGTCTTTCCGTGATCTTTTTTGTAGCGGTTCTTCATATACAGCGCTTTCATATACCGGTCTACATCTCGCTCCGCTTCCTGCGCTCTCCGCTCCGTGACGGAACACTGCTCCGCCGTCTTGGCCAATGTCTTGCCTGTCTTTTCAAGCCAGGCGTCCTCATATCCGTGGTGTAGGGTGTGCTTGATGATCCGGTGGATCATCAGATCCGGATAGCGCCTGATGGGCGATGTGAAGTGGCAGTAGTATTGGGCGGCCAGTCCGAAATGGCCGGTCTCCATGTTGACAGTGTATTTGGCTTGCTTCATCGACCGGAGGGTTAGCCTGGCCAGAATTCCCTCCTCCGGTTTTCCCTCCAATTCCCCCAGGAGCGCTTGCAGGGCCTTGGGGTGAACGTCCCCGCCCTTGCTGCCCTTGATGCGATGGCCCATATTATACACAAAGGTATTCAAAGTTCGAATCTTCTCGGGGTCCGGCTTCTCATGGGTGCGGTAGACAAAGGGGATCTCGCGCCAATAATACTCCTGCGCCACCGTCTCGTTGGCCAGCAGCATAAACTCCTCAATGATCCTCGTGGCCATATTGCGCTCATAGGGTCGGATGTCCACCGGGTTTCCCTCATCGTCGGTGGTAATCTTACACTCCGGGAAGTCAAAATCGATGGCGCCCCGGTCGTCCCGTATTTGGATCCGCTTGCGGGCCAGCTCCTCCATGGCCGCAAAGTCGTCGAGAAATTCCTGGTGTTCCGATAGCAGCGCCTTCTGCTCCGGAGTCCGCTCCGGCTCCGACAGCTTCAGAGCGGCTAGGATCTGCGTCACCTGGGTATAACTCATGCGGCGCGCCACACAGATGGCTGACTCAACAATTCGATGAGACACAATCTGACCATCCTCGTTGAGCTCCATGATACAGCTCAGCGCAAGGCGGTCTTTTCCCGCATTGAGGGAACAGATCCCGTTGGACAGCTTGGGCGGCAGCATTGGAATGACCCGGTCGGTCAAGTACACGCTGGTCCCCCTGTCATAGGCTTCTCGATCTAGGGGACTATTTTCCGGCACATAGTGGGAGACGTCCGCAATGTGGACCCCCAGCTCATATCCGTGTTCGCAGCGCCGGATGGATACCGCGTCATCCAGATCCTTGGCGTCTTCCCCGTCGATGGTGACCATCCTCCAGCGCCGCAGATCCTCCCGCCCCTCCAGCATCTCTTCGCTCACCTGATCCTCGATTGCTTCCAGAGAGCGAAAAACCGCATCGGGAAATTCTCCGGGTATGCCGAGCCGGCAGATGACGGATTGAATCTGTGCGGTGGGCTGATTTCGATGCCCCAGATCCTCCAAGATTTTTCCCCGGAGCCCCTCCTTGTCCTCCGGCCAGGACAGGATCCGTATCACCACTTTATGCCCGTCCTTATACTCTTTGGCCTGCTTCACCCCGATGTTAACTGTGCGGTCAAATCTCGCCTCATCCGGCCGGACATACGCGGCTTTCTTCTTGTTGACCAGGGTTCCAACTAGGATGTCGGCGCCATGGCCTGTGACGGACACAATCTGCCCGGACGCTTTCTTGTCCCCCTCTGCGCGCTGTAGCACCTGGCAGAGGACCTGATCCCCGTGCAGCGCCTTGCCCACGCCCTCCGCGGGGATAAAAATATCGTCCGTCCCATCCTCCGGAGTCACAAAGCCAAATCCCCGCGTCGTCCCGCAAAAGGTGCCCGGTACATACCGGACCTTGCCCGATAGGATCCGTTTATTCTCTATATAGATAGCCCCTTCCCGGCGCAACTCGCTGAGAAGGCCATCCAGCGCTGCAAAGTCCTCCTTGGGCACAGTGAGAATCTGTGCCAACTGCTTCTTGGTCATCGGCTTATACATGGGGTGATTGATAAAGTCCAACACTTTCTGCCGCCGTTCTTCCATACGTTCTTTTCCTTCCATTGTTTCCTCCACGCCGCTGTCTCCGCGGCCTTCCTTGGTCACTTCTTCATCTCCAGTATCTCCGATTTTATATGCGGCGATGCAAAAAGTTTGCAATCCGCTAACTTTACTACAAGGTAAAAAACGGCTTATAAGGAAATCCCTCTAAGCCGCTTGTTAATTCTATATGACGGATTCTCTGCCGTGTCCGCTTTCTATTTGATCGATGCGATCATCAAATACAGAACAAATGCAAACACGAGATAGACGATTGCCAAGATCTTCGTCCAGCGCTCAAACTTTCCCTCCAGCGTGCGGGCCTTGTTCTTTCCGAAATAAGTCTCCGCCGCGCCGCTGATGGCTCCTGACAGCCCGGCGCTCTTGCCTTCCTGCATGAGCACGATACACGTCAACGCAATACAGATAATAAACAGCACAATCGAAACGATAACACTGGCGACTTGCATCCCCCTCTTACCTCCTTTACGATCCGCCGGGAATCTCTGGCGGGCACTAAACCGATATCAACTAAATCATAATAGCATAAATGCTATTTTTCGTCAAGACGCTATTTTTCATACACGCTTCTTTTAAGGGAGGCGATATAGGGCAGGTTGCGATATTTCTCCGCATAGTCAATTCCATACCCGATGATGAACTCGTCGGGCACCTCAAACCCAATGTACTCCACATCCACCGGCTTGCTCCTGCGGCATGGCTTGTCCAGCAGGGTGCAGATGCGGACAGACGCCGCTTTCCGGTTGCAGAGATACTCCTTCAGATACGCAAGGGTAAGACCCGTATCGATGATATCCTCTACCAATAAAATATGCTTGTCCGTTATGTCCATATCCAGATCTTTGATGATCCGGACGACTCCGCTTGTCTCCGAGGCATTGCCATAGCTGGAGACAACCATAAAGTCAATGCTGATCTTTCCTTCAATCTTTCGTATCAAATCGCTCATGAAGAGCGAGGCGCCCTTCAATATGCCAACGACGATCAAATCCTTCCCTTCATAGTCCTCCGTTATCTGTTGGCCCAGCTGCCGGATTCGCTCCGCCAACTCTTCTTCTCCAATCAGGATCTGCTCAACATCGTCTTCGATTCTCATGTATTTCCCCGCTTTCTCCGTGGTCTCTTCAAAATTCCAAGTGCGTCAGCCCATGGCCGGACATATCCCGAATCCACAGTTCTCGTCCCTCCAGCACGCCATAGCTCGCCGGCCGCCCATCCTTGGGCAGCGTGATAGAACCTGGATTGGCGACATACACATCCCCTTCTCTCTGCGCCTTGTAAAGGTGTGTGTGCCCGTGCAGCAGCAGATCCCCCGGCAAAAGGCACAGGGACTCCATGTCCAGATGGCCATGGGTTGCCACAATCTTGTGTCCGTCTGCGGGAAGAACCACATAGGGCGCGCCGATGGGGAAGTCCAGAAGCATCTGGTCAACCTCCGCGTCACAGTTGCCGTGGACCGCTATAATCCGCTTGGCGTATCCATTGAGCGCCTCTGCTGTCTTTTGCGGATCGTAGCCGTCGGGAATGGGATTGCGCGGCCCGTGGTATAAAAGATCCCCCAACAGCAAAAGCATGTCCCCCTTGTCCGCTTCAAAGCGCTCCAGCCCCTGGCACAGGCAGCGGTAGGATCCGTGGATATCCGATAGAATAATATATTTCATGTGCATATTCCTTTCTGTCATTGCTCTTCTTTAGCATTCTACCACACTTTTGGCTCCCTGGCTACACATTTTTGCCGGCAAGCCTCTCACCGCGGCGATTTTTGTTCAACCGGCAGCGTCACGCGAAAACAACTGCCGACTCCCTCCTCGCTCTCCACCTGGACGTCGCCGTTGTGGGATAGGGCAAACTGCTTGACCAGATACAGGCCGATGCCGGTTCCCTTTGCCTGGCCAATGGCATTGGCCGCCCGCTCAAACGGCTCAAAAATACTCTCCCTGTCTTCCTCCCGAATTCCGATCCCATTGTCGTGGACCTCGAGGATGAAGTTCTCGTCCCGCAGCAATGCTTTCACGAGGATAACCCCGTCGGCGTCCGTATACTTAATAGCGTTGCCGATGAGATTGGAAATCATTCGCTCTATCTTTTCCGGATCGAAGGTTATCTCGGCGTCTTCTATTTTCGGATCGTACTCCAGCCTGACCGTCTTATTCCCTGCTTCAAATGCCGCCTCTGCGACCAAGTCCTTGACAATGGGTAGGATCGGTCTCGTCTCCATGTGCATATCCAGAAAATCCATTTTTGATTTCGCAACGTCCAAAATATTATCGATTAAATGCTTGAGCTTTTGGCAGCTATTTTTTATGTGATGGATATAGTCCTCGCCTGTCTTCTGCTTGATCTCGCCATTTTTGGTCATCTGTAGCCGCAAAAGGTCAGCCGCGCCTTGAATAATATTGAGAGGACCTCGCATCTCATGGACAAGCTGTGCGCAAAAATCGTCCTGTTTATTTCCATCGTGTACAATCAACAAATAGCCCGACTCATATTTCATAACGGAAATATCCGACAAAATATATCGATTCTAATTAACAGATTGTTTAAACTGAATAATTTTTTTGTTCCCTGCCATTTCCTCCTGTTGACAGCGCTCTATCCATTCCAACAGCAGGCTCTTAAAGCTTTCCTCCCGGAGGGTGTCTCCATACTGCTTTGCCGCTTTGGGATTGTGATACACGACTTCGCCGTCCTGACACAGGAAAATACTTTCCTCCAGCACATCAAATAGTTCTAACACTTTCATTGTCTTCCCCCTTAAGGCAAGGGCGGAACGAATCCTTCCACAGCGCTCGCCGCATTCGTCCCGCCTATCGTTGCCTCTTCTTCACTGTAGATGGTTTCTCTCTATATTCTATAAAACTTTACATCATTTTACAACCCTTTTTCCATATATTTTTGGGATTCTTACAGGTACGAATTTCCATCCAACGGAATGACGGCGATGAGCGGAAACTCTGTCTGCCCTTCTCCCCCCTGTCCAATCATGTAAATGCTGTAGTACCGGCCCTGCCTTAAATTAATATTGGGAACCCAGAGCACCCGTTTTTCACCGTCGGTCAGCTGTACATCCATGGTATACCGGCCCGGCTCGATAATGGCATATTCGGTTACCTGCCCGTATTCCACATCGGGAAAGAGGTCTTCGAATTCCCCCTCCCCCAGCCGCAACAGCGCGTTCACCGGCTCCATACCCGGAGCCATATTCCCAAAGCGCAGCGCCACTCTGTCCTCCGGCAGATGGAAGCGCGGGTCCTCCACCGGCGCTAGCGCTGGCAATCCCTGCCGGTCCCCGATGATCACCGTATAAATTTCCCCGCTGGGGACCACCACATCGTTTTTAAGCAGGGGAGCATTTTTCTCCCCGGCGGGATACATCACAAGTATGTACCGCCCCGGAGCTACGGCGGTATACGGCGTGAAACCTCCAAAGGTTAACCCGCTGGCAATCTTTCTATCCCCCAAATAAAGATCCACCGCTACATTGCTGGGAAACCCGTGTAAGAAACGAAGATATGTCTGTTTATTGTTGGCATCCATGACTTACCCTCCTATAGTCTTAATCCGCATTCTCTGCTATTCTATGCGGCAAACCTCAAAAAAAGTACGGTTACAGTTCTAAACTCCGCAATACATTCAGCTGCCCATATCCCCATTCATTGTTGGGGTAGACGATTCCACTCTTTCGGTCCGCCCCTCGTATCAGATAGGTCTTCATAATGGTTGTGTTCATGGTCCGCTGATTTCCCAGCAAAATTCCCCATTCCATCATCTGCGCCCCCGCCCCCGCTGCGATAGCGGCGGCAGCGCTTGTGCCGGTCATGGGGGTATACCCATCCAGTCCGCTCGGGCCGTAGATCCCCACCGCGGGCGCTACGATGGTGGGCTTCAGGCGCTGTCCCCTGGTGGGCCCCCGGCCCGTGGCCTCGTA
>JAHZBS010000128.1 GCA_019423265.1 Clostridiales bacterium | reverse complement strand
GACCGAATTTTGGACGGATCGCCGCTCAAAACAGCGTCGATAAAGGTGCGGTCGCAGAGGATACCGCTGTCGCCTTCTTGCCGATAGACGATGTCAGAGGTTCCCTTCCCGTTCATGGAGCCATCCCCCTTGACAACAAGGCCGGAATCCTCTACAGATGCCTGCTTTTCTTCGAATACGCGGAGCTTATCCAGTATATACAGGTCGGCCCGGCTATCCCGCGCGCCGAATGTCACCTTGCTGTCAGCGCTGGCGCCGGCGGAGGCGTAGCAACCTGTGGAGATGGCGGCAAGGGCCCCGTTTTGGAAGCGGACTACGGTGGTGGTTAGATCCTCTGTATCGTACCCGTCCACACCCGTGACATAGCCTTTTGTGCCCATGGTAAACACGGTGTCCGGTTCCCCAAACACATAGCGGATGATGTCAAATTGGTGGATGGTCTGCTCCACGATCTGACCGCCGGACAACGCCCGCTTTTTCCACCACTCGGCCCCGGGAATTCCACCCACTCGAACGCAGTCGATAAAGACGATTTCATGATCCTGTATAAATTTCACAGTGGGCTCCACAAGATTGCTGTACCGGCACTGAAAGCCTGTGGCCGTGATCAGGCCAGCTTCCTGGACGCGCTGGCGAATTTCGTGGGCCAGATCTAGGGAGAGTGCCACGGGTTTTTCCACAAAAAACGGAATGCGCCGGCGAATGGTTTCGAATTCAATGTCGCCGTGGGCATAGGGGGGAATGCAGATGAAGACCATGTCAGGTTGGACGGCATCATACATCTCCCTGTAGTCTGCAAATACTTCGCCGCTGCCAGCGTCTTTTGCGAAGGTCTCCGCGCGCTGGGGGATTATATCGCAGAAACCAGCCAGCTCAATATCGTGAAATTGCAAAAAATGATCCAGGTGATAGCGGCCGATACCGCCGCAGCCGATGAGCGCTAATTTTTTCATTTTATTTCCTCCTGATCTGAAAAATTTTATGTTCTCTACACCGCCTGTAATAGAATATCCATAGCGGATGAGGTGATCCGGTACAGATGGGTAGGACAATGGGGCATGGCGCTGACCTCTGCTGTCAGATAGCCATCGTAGCCGGCTGCGCGCAGAGACGCCATGACCTTGTCCCAGCGGATGCTGCCCTCCAGCAAGTTGACGAACCAACCGGAGTAGATCCCGTGGGAGCGAAGGAAGTCCTTAATATGGACTTTTACGATCCGGTTTCCCAGAATCTCAATCCAGTGGTCTGGCTCGGAGTGGACCGCCACATTTCCCACATCAAAGTATGCGCCTATGTATGGGCAGTCCAGCGCGTCAAGGAGAGATGCCATGTCGAAGGGAGACATAAAGAATCCATTCCAAACATTTTCAAGGCCAACGAGGATTTTTGAAGCCGTGATGTCAGACGAAAGAGAGGAGAGCGCGGCGAAAGCATTCTCGCGGGCCTGTAGAAGCGTTGTGTCTTGATCGAGACCGCCCGGAACCACCAAAATTCCGTCTGCGCCCAATGCGCTGGCGAGTTCTAATTGCCGCCGGACGATGCGTTTCCCACGTTCCCGCACGGCCGGATCGCGCGCGCCGAGAGGATTGCTGCCGTATAGAGACGTGGACACACTGCAGATCCTGAGCCCGGAGGCCTCGGCCAGCTCTCGGATTCGAGCCAGCTGCGCCGCGCTGGTGTCCATGGTCAGGGAATGGCTGGAGGAATCGTCTGCGTCCAGATTCAATTCCACCCCGTCAAAGCCCGCCGCTGCAATCTGCAAAAACATGGTTTCGAAGGATATGCCGGCGGGAACAGACCATGCATTAATAGCCTTTTTCATAGGGTTGACACCTCTTTTTCTTTTAAAGTCTTGCATTTGCGTTGGCTTTACTATATACTAAAGGAAGAGACAAGACAATGTAGAAAGAGACTATACATATGGAGAAATCAACTAAATCCCGGAGGTGATCGATTGGATAGCCAATCCTTTTACCGGTTGGAAGACGGCATCGGCTGTAATGAAATCGCCATGGACCGCCATCTGTTGATCAATTGTACAGGGCTGTGTGTGCTGCCGAACCCTTTTACGTCCTATTTGCCCCAGGGCCGCAACGACTATTACTTTTTGTATCTGTGTAAGGGAAAGCTAAACATGCTGGTAGAGGGCGCAATGCGCCCGATGCTGCCGGGTCAGGCGATTGTCATGTACCCAAGGCATGAATACCGGTATCAGATGATAGGGCAGGAGGAGATCCGGTATTATTGGGTTCACTTTACAGGATTTGGCGCCGCCTCAATCCTGGAGGAATGCCATATTCCCTGTGGGAAGCTCCTGACCATCGGAAACAGTGATGAAATCATCCGGCAGATCAAGCAGATGTTTACCGACTTTATCCGCCGGGAACCCTGGTATCAGGTGGCCGCGGCCAGTCGATTTGTGAACGTTCTCACAATTGTCGGCCAATGTCTCACGAAGGCAACCCGAAAAGTCGGACAACTGGACCGGATTCTGGCCTCTCTTCACTACATACATCATCACTACACCGAATCCTTGTCCCTAGACGTCCTCGCAGAGATGGAGCATCTGAGTGTAAGCCGGTACCGGACAGTCTTTCGGGAGTGCATGGGCGCATCGCCCCAGAGCTTTATCATCGATCTCCGGCTGCGGCGCGCATGTGAGCTGATGATGCAGACAGATTTGCCATTGAAGCAGATTGCCCAGATGGCAGGGTATGAAGACCCTTTGTACTTTAGCCGGCTCTTTAAGGACCATTTCGGCATGTCGCCAAGCCAATATCGAGAGGGGATCCGAATATAAAACCTTCGGAAGTCCGCCGGAAAAAAACTCCATCCCACGGCGATGGGATGGAGCTAGGTTTAGTTGGATTCTTGTATCACGATCTGCAAGTCGCGATCCGCTATGGCGTCAGCCTGGAGACACAGGATTCCCGATTCGACAGGGCCGCACCAGCCTTCGCTTGAAACCGTGGCCTCTGCGGGCTCACCGTTGAGAGTCACGGTGCCGGTGGTGCTCAGGCCGTAGAGTTTAATTTGATAGCGCCGCTTCGCGGTCTGTCCCTCGAACTGTCCACATCTAGGACCGATCGTGACAATGGCACGGGAGTCCTGGCGGACCGCTGTAATGGTGGTCGTCGCAAACTCGCCGTTGACGTGGCGGTTCGTTTCCCCGTCGTCTTCATAGAGAACAAAGCAGCTTTTTTCCCGTGCAGGGTAGATATTGAGCGTGAGGTCCTCCACAGTGCTTGTCTCCACGCTGTCCCTGGCCGCCCAGGTTGGAATGATGGCGCCCCCTTTGATGAACAGCGCGCCTCCGGCATGGGAGGGGTAGACTACGTCGAGCTGCCGTCCGCCGTCGAGGCTCTTGTGAGTCCAAGCGTCGATCCAGCGGCCGCCAGGAAGAACGATTTCCTGACAGAAAGCGCCCACGAGAAGGAATTCACCGAACATATACTGGTGCAGTAGGGTATCCGCCTGTTCCCACTCAGGATAGACAAGGGACATGGCTCGCATGACAGGATACCCTGTCGTTGAGGCCTGGTGTGCTGCGGTATAGATATAGGGGATCAGCTGATTGCGCAGGTTGGCGTAGAATCGAAATGTCTCCTTCAACGGTTTTGTCAGAAACCAGGGATGCCTCCAGTACGCCCAGCTGGAGAGCTGGGACCAAGTCTGGAAGAACCCGCAGTGGATGCCCTCTGCGGTAAAAACATCCATGTCACAGCTTGTGTTAGAGTGGCCAGAGAGACCGTGATTTAGCATGGACACCAGGGATTTGGGGCCTCCGCCGGTGTCGCCGGCCCAGGTGGCGCTATAGCGCTGTATGCCGGTGTATCCGCCGGAGCTGTAGATCATGCTTCGGCGGCCCGTGTACTCTTCAAAGCCAAGGCTCATCTGTTTATTCAGGATGGCGGGGTAGAGGTTGTGCATCTCCTCGTCGCACATGCCATTGCCCCACATCCGGTCCGGATGTTCATTGACCTGGTAGGCAGCGTCAAGCTTGAAGGCGCAGGCGCCCTGGTCCACAAATTTTTGCAGGTGCTGGAACCAGGGTTCCTCCGGCTTTGTGATCGTGTCCATTTTCAGAGCGGCATGGCCAAAGTGCTCATCCTTTTCAAAGTCATCCTCATGGAAGGTGGGCGTCTTGTCCGTGGCGTCCAGGTATGTATTCCCCAGGAGGGACTCTTCGTAAAAGCTTAGATCATAGTCACAGCAAAGCCACAGGCTGAGGCGAAATCCCAACCGTCTGGCGGCGCTGATAAATGTTTCCGGCGCATTGGGGGCCCAGGGCGGGAGGTAAAACCGCTGGGGATCCCAGTTCTTCTCCGTGGTGGTGTCATAGTGCCGGCTCATCCATCCCGGCTCCAGCCCGATGATGTCGCAAGGGATCTCTTCTCTCCGGAAGTTAAGGCAGTCATCCAGCATATCCCTGGCCGTAGCTTGCTGATTGCACACGAAGGTCAGGCCATAGGCCCATATGGGGAGAAGCTTAGGCTTTCCGGACACGTCGGTGTAAGCGTTGAGAATCGCCTCGTAATCCTCGCCGGTGAACAGGTAAAAATCCAATTCTCCGCGGCGTCCCCAAAAGCGGAGGACATCGGGGACATCGCAGCCGGCATCGATGTAATGCTTCCATGTCGTATTGAGCAAAATGCCGTATCCTTTCGAGCTCATCAGGAACGGAATGGGGACATAGCTGGCCACGTTACAGACCCATATTTTCTTTTTAAAACCCCGACGCTGAATGCATTCCCGATTGACGTCCCCCATGCCATACAGCCGTTCGCCCTCCGTGAGCCGAAATTGAACATCGAAACCCTCTGTCTGTGAATTGCGGGGTGGTTTTGCGCTCTGGAGCAGAACCTTTCCGCTGGCGTCGAAGAGCGCTATGCTGCCATCCCTCTTTTGAAAGTGGAGCTTCGCTTTTTCTGTCGCCAGGATAAGCGCATCGGCTGTCTCCTCGACCTTGAGAGGGAATGCCTCCGCGGGTTCCTGTATAATAGAATAGCGGTTCAGCGCGGATTCCCTGTCCCCTTCCTTCTGGATGCGAATGCGGAAGCCCTGTTCCGACACGGCGGCGATCGATGCCAATTCACCGCCTGGCAAAGGATAGTGAAAAATAGATTCCATCTGAGTATCTCCTAACGGTAAGCTTTGGGTGTGATGGGTTTTATTATACCTTGGACCATGAGAAAAAGCAATCGTTCCCGCGGAAAAATGCAGTGTTGTATTTTGGATTCGCAGCGCGGCCGTCAGCTCGTGGCAACTGCAATTTATCGTTCTGCCTCAATAAGTAAGGTGTCCAGGTATTCAATGAGCAGGGGGTTCGCCCTGCGGAGATACTCGGGATTGATTCGGTAATAAACCTCCGCTCCTTTTTTGTGTATCCTAGTAATGACCAGCTCCGATGCGAGAGCCTCTACGTACCTTGAAATAGAAGTTCTCGCAAGGTTGAGCTTTCGTGATAACTGTGATATTGTCATATCGCGGTGCTGCAATTCGTGAAGTATTTCAAGCTTTATTTCATTGCCTAGCGATACCAAAACCGATGTAGCCGACATATAACCATAGTTGACAGCCTTTAAACGCTGCAAGGCAAAGCGGCTATCATATCCGATTAAGAAAGCATATCGATTTTTAGTTGGACTATAGGTATGCATAATCAGATATTTGTGAAGATAGCAGACCGAATACGTCTGCGCTTCAAACTTGTCGAGACCGCTCATTTTGTCGGGTTTACACCGCCTGACTATGGATTGATTGTCTTCGGACAAAAACGCCTGAATGACACGGTGCGTCTCGCTTTTTAGCCGGATGTGAATCGGCTCAATCAGATCCCGCAATTGGTTTAGATAGGCAACTAAATTCTGAACAAGCGCAGAGAAATGGTAAAACATAAAAGTAAAATGCTCGATATCCACCTGTTTGCTGAGAAGGGCTAAAGCGTGGCCGATACTCTCGCCATTTCTCCGGTGAATGTCGTCGATCGATACGACATCCTTATAATCAGATAAATAATAAGAAAAAACGAAATATTTAAACGAAAAAGTTTGGGTTATTTTTGCAATAAAGGAGTCAATGGTGTCGTCAAAAAAATCAAAATTCGACTGAAAGAATTCGGAGAGGACGCAGCTTTTATGATTATACAATAAGAAAAAGGGGTATAAACAGTCGGGGGGATCGAGTTTTGTCTTAGCCCTTCGAAGATCGTCATAGTAAGAAAACGAGGTCTCGATATCCAGTTCGTGATTCACATACTCGGTCTCGACAGTTTTTTTATTAAAGTATAGTATGTTATAGAATATCATATCATATAAAATTCCTGGGGTCTCGTTTATATGCAACGTCACTCACTCCTATCTATAAAATCTACAGTAAGATTACCATAGATATATAAATAGCGCAAGGATAATTATAAATTGAATTGTCCCGTCTTTCGAAGTAATCCTCATACGTAATGGGTGCCGTTTTTTTGGAAGCGGGCATAGAGTAAGCTTTCTCCCCAACTGTTCATTTTTCTAATTTGCAATTCATAATGATAGAGCAGCAGTTGCAGCCCCTAAATGTTAAGCCGCAAGAGGGAAGCAAACAATCCGCCTCCGAAATTTTCATGAACTACTCATGAACTAAAAAAACGGGCTCCCCAATGGGAACCCGCTTAAACAGCAAGCGCGAAACGGGATTCGAACCCGCGGCCCTCGCCTTGGCAAGGCGATGCTCTACCTCTGAGCCATTCGCGCAGATAAAACCAGTCAATCTTGCTGGTTAAGTAGCGGAGGACAGATTTGAACTGCCGA
Source organism: Clostridiales bacterium (assembly GCA_019423265.1). The sequence goes on along the minus strand of JAHZBS010000128.1, from coordinate 26 downwards.
CACCGCGGGTATGAACCGCGTGCTCT
>JAHZBS010000127.1 GCA_019423265.1 Clostridiales bacterium | reverse complement strand
TATAGTTATTAAATATTTCTTACGGATTTGATAGCATTTTAATGAAGGAGAGCATGGGTAGACTTTGTGGAAGACGTGGGCAAGAAATGTTTGCAGTCGATTTGGACTGTGGATAGGACTGGCGGTTTATGTACTGGTTTTCAGGGGATCTTGTGTCATACGACTCTTCACTGGGATACCGTGCCCGGGTTGCGGACTTTCCAGGGCTTACATAGCGCTGCTCCACGGCCATATAGCGGACGCATTCCATTACCATCCGCTATTTTTCGTGGTTGTGCCATTTTTGCTGTACATGACATTTCACGACCGCCTGTCACCGAAGGTTAGCAAGAAAGTGGAGACAGCGGTGTGTATCTGCCTGGCGGCTGCCTTTATACTTGTCTACATAGGCCGTATGGCATGGGGAGATGGCTCTGTGTTGTCTGTGGATCTGGAGAGCGGGATGATCTATCGAATTCTAGAAGCGGGAAGGAGTCTATTTACATGATTCGACAGAGGGATTTTTGGATGTATTTGTTGTTGAGCATTGTGACCTGCGGCATCTACGGTATCTACTTCTGGTATAAATATACCGAAGATGTGAATACGGTCTGCTACGGCGATGGACAGGAGACGATGAACTACATTTTGGTAGTGCTGTTGAGCCTTGTCACCTGCGGCATTTTTACGTTTATCTGGGTATACCAGTTGGGGAACCGTCTACAGGCCAACGCGCCGAGATATCAGCTGTCTTTCCAGGAGAATGGCACATCCGCGCTGCTTTGGTATATTTTTGGATCTCTGATCTGCGGCATTGGACCGTATATCGCACAATATTCCCTCATCAAAAATATGAATGCTTTGGCGACTGCGTACAACGAGTATAACAGCCAGCCGACAGAACCGACGCCGGCGCCGTGATATATTTTTTCACAAGTTCTGGGAAAAAGAGGCTTGAGATCTGTGATAAGCAGGTGTCAAGCCTCTTCGTCTGTTAGGATCGTTTGCTGTGACCTGATTCCCAGGAGCCGAAGGACTTTCGCCGGCAGCGGAGAGAATTAAGAATGCTTTAAGAAAACCCTTTGCCGAATATTCACGATTCTGCGATACGATACTATCAGGTAAAGATCTTGATCAGAGGAAAGTGTGAAAAATTCACACGGCTATTTGTGCCGGAGCGTCTCAAATAGCTCTCATGGCAGAAGAGAAATCGCCTTGGCGGATTTCTCTTGGCCCCGTCGCTTACGCTCCGGAATGGAGGATACTATGGAAAAGCCAACCGTATTAGTTGTCGATGACGACCGGGAAATCGCCCGCGCCATTGGAAAGCTGCTGGAGATGGAGGATTGCAAAGTTGTGAAGGCGTACAACGGCATGGAGGCGCTGGATATTGTGTCTACACAGAGTATACAGCTGATCATTCTGGACATCATGATGCCGAAGCTGGACGGGCTGTCCGCCACCATGAAAATACGCCAGAACAAAAACATTCCCATCATCATTCTGTCCGCCAAGACGGAGGAGAGCGACAAAATTCTGGGGTTGTCCATGGGCGCAGACGATTATATCACAAAACCCTATAGCCCTGCGGAGCTGGTGGCAAGGGTGAAGTCACAGCTTCGCCGGTATATGCAGCTGGGGGCCATCGATGGCAATACCAATAAGAAGCAGATCGTCATCGGAAGTCTCTGCTTCGATTGCGACGCCATGCAGGTTTTGGTTGACGGAGAACCGGTGAAGCTCACGGCGACAGAGCTGAAAATTGTGGAGCTATTGATGCGCAATGCCGGCCGCGTTTTTTCCGCGGAGGAGATCTACCGGCGGGTCTGGGAAGAGGATGGCTTTGCAGTTGAAAATACGGTGATGGTCCACATTCGTCACATTCGAGAAAAAATCGAGATCAATCCTAAAGAGCCAAAATATCTTAAGGTGGTGTGGGGAATTGGGTACAAGATTGAAAAGTTTTAGTCGCGCAATGCCGATCAAGGCGGTCCTGTTGATCATAGCGGGTGTTTGCTGTGGCGTCTTTGTGGGATACACAGCATCGCTGATCACTTGGGAGAGGTTATATGAGCCATATGCCAGCATACAGCCGGAAGATTTGATGATTTTGGCAATCACACTGTTTGCAGGGTTGGCGGCCATCGTCTGGTTATTTTTTGTGACCGGCCGCACTGGCAGGGATGAAGAGGTCCATCTGATTTTAATCGACCGACTCTTTACGGAGATTACGGTAGTTATAGGAGTGCTGGTGGGAGCCTTGCTCGCATATATTCTCTCAGAAATCTCGGATCAGATATTTTACGCGGTAGAAGAATATATTAGCGATGAAGAGGCTTACGCGAGTATCGGACTGTTATCCGTCGGGGTTGGAGCAAGCGGGATCGTGTTTTTGGAGATCCTTCTGTCACTGACAAGAAAGCTAAAGAACCGCACATTTCTAAAGCACAGCATCCTCTACAAATTGATTTTTATCATCATCGACTTTTTTCGAGCCGTTTTTGACGACCGCAATTTTCGGAGATATTCATTCCAAAAGGGAATGTTTTACCGGCAGATGGTATTTTTAGTGGCGGAAGGGATTTTACTCTTTATTTTTATTCTGTCCGTGTTGAGCGGAACAGGATTTTTAGCCTTTGCCGTCCTATTTCTCAGCGTTGTCCTCGTATATTGGTATGTGAAAGGAAACAATCGAGTGTTCGAAGATTTTGGCAAGCTGGGGGAACAGATTGAGAAGATTAGCGACGGGGAGCTGAATTATACGCCATCCATTTCGGAGATGTCAGCGGTCTATCCCATGTCCCAGAAGCTGGGCTCCATCCGGGACGGGCTGCAGAAGAGTCTGGAAGAACAGATGAAGGGGGAGCGGATGCGGATCGACCTAGTTTCCAACGTATCCCACGATTTAAAGACACCGCTGACCTCCATTATCAGCTATGTGGATTTGCTGTCCAAAGAGGAAAGCTTGACGCCGGAGGTCCGGGATTATGTCAACATACTAATACAGAAGTCCAACCGTTTGAAGAATATTGTGACAGACCTCTTTGAACTGGCGAGGACAACTAGCGGCAATGCGGAGATCCGCCAGGAGCAGCTGTCGGTGAAGAAGCTGCTGATCCAGACTATGGGGGACATGGAAGACCGGATTGAGAGCGCAGGCATACCGATCAAGGCCAGCCTATCGGACGAGCCCATGCGGATTGTGGCCGATGGAAACAAAATGTATCGTGTGCTGCAGAATCTGCTGGATAATGCGCTTAAATACTCTATGGTGGGGACGCGGATTTTCGTATCGCTGGAGCCCAGCGGCGGGAACGCCGTCATCGCCATTAAGAATACGGCTTCCTATGAGATGGATTTCAGCGCAGAGGAAATCGTGGAGCGGTTTACCCGCGGCGATAAAGCGAGGACATCGGAGGGCAGCGGCCTGGGCTTGGCCATTGCCGAAAGCTTTGTGGCCGCAATGGGCGGCCAGATGCTTGTGAACGTTGACGGGGATCAGTTCAAAGTTCAGGTCCTCTTTCCGCTCTTGGCCCGAGAAGAGTGGACTGAGGTGGGCTATGATGAGAAAGAGGCGCTGGAATCGGAAACGGTGGAGCAGGACTAGAGGGGGACCAGACAAAACGGGTGTAGCCGAAATGCGCTACACCCGTTTGGATCTTTTTTAATCCTGGCGTTACTTCTGGGGCGACCATGTGGAATGGTTTGCCTGTACATATTCATCCACCTGCCTCTGGGCTTCCGCTTTCAGGTCGTCGATACCTGCCGCCCTCAGCTTGTCAAGGAATTCATTGTAGTAGGACTCCCAGCCGTCAACGCCCTTCGTCCCCCTCTGAAGAGTCCGTATATACTCTTCTGCCACGGCGTTGACCTGCGCTGTGAGGGCCTGCACGTTGGCGTTGTTGAACTTAAAGGACAGCAGCGGATTCACCCATGCGTCCTCTTCTTTCGCTTTTAGCATTTCGTAGTAGCCTTTGACGTCCGCCTGTGTGACCAGGGAGAACATGCAGGTTCCCTGTGTCCACTTCATGTTGCCGTAATCCCAGTCCGCGCTTCCCTGGCTGCCATCGCCGCACAGCCACTCCACCGTGCCGTCTCCATTGTCAATCCAGTGTTCGCCTTTGATGCCGTACACATAGGTCTGATACGCTTCTCTCCCATCTTCCGAGTAGAAGAGATTCATCAGCTGCATAGCCCGCTCCGGGTGTTTGGATGTCTTGGGGATCGAGGTTCCTGTGGCTGTTCCCAGCACATACTCGCATTCCGGCTGGGTGTAGGCGGCCAACACCTCAAAGCCCGCCTTTACTGTCTCTTCCTCCGCCACCGTGTCGGTAAAACCATTGTGGATCGTCAATATGTATCCGTCTAAACCGTCTCTCGAGAAGTCAACCTCGATCTTTTCTAAGCTCCCGGCGTCCATGCGGATATAGCCTTCTGTGAACCATTTTGCCATGTACTCGTAGTTCATCTTCATCTGCTCAGATTCATACCAATTTTTCACCGTAAAAGTATCGTCAAACTTTTCGATACAGAAAGCGGAACTATTGCTTCCACCGCCCTGGCTAAAGCCGACGGTGCCTTTGGATAAATACCAGTTCTCCAACCGTTCCGGGGGATAGCCTTGGCCAAGCATACCGCCGTCTTTTGCGGCTTTGAGATACTCTTCAACCTTATCATAGACCTTCTGCTTGGCTTCCGCGGTGGGTATGTTGTAGTTCTCATAGCAGAGTTCCTGCAACTCCTCAACATACTGCTCCCCGCCTGCCAGCTCCGCAATCTCCTTGGGGATCCGGAATGCGGACCGATTCCCCACCAGACCCTGCCAGGCGATGACCTGATAGGTCTTGCCATCCGCAAATTTGTGGATATCCATGACCGTTTGTCCTAACGTGTTGACGATATCCTGCCCGTACTCTTCGATCAAATCGTCCAGCGCCATGAGAGCGCCTCGGTTGACTTCACTTTGCAGACCAAGCGCATATCCGGTCCAAGCTAAGTCGATGGACTCTTGAGCGGCCATGGCGCGCGCCCACTTTTCCGCATATTCGCTGCCAGGGATGAGGGTCCAGTTGACGCTGGTGTTGGGCAGATGCTCTTGTATGAGGCGATCGACCTCGGCCCAAACTTTTTTGGAGTCTTTCTGCTCTCCGTTTCCCAGATTCCAGTAGTTGAGCGTGACCTTCTCCTGGGTTTCCGGTGTAACTTCACCCTTCCCGGAGCTAGTCTCGCTTTTGCCGGCGGGGTTCTCTGACTCGCTCCCTTTACAGCCAACGAGTCCAGCGCTTGCTAGTAAGGTCACAGCCGTGACCAGCGCAACCAATTTCATACTTTTCTTCAATGTGATTTCTCCTCCGTATAGATATTTAGTTATTTCTCATAAAATTTCCTTAGAGCTCATCGCTCTAAGGAAATTCCTGTGAAGTCATGATCCTGCAAATTTTGCGAGATATCTTTGCGGTCCAGATCGGCATATAGTTTTTGCCGGTTTCGAATTACATCCTTGGAAGGAAGAATCCCGGAGGGACCGCTGACGCAACCCTGTAGGCACATCATGCCTTCGATGAAGTCTTCCGGCAGTTTGCCAAGATTGAGCAGGGTCAAGGCTTTCTTGCATTCCTCTGCGCCAGGGCACTGCCGGACTGTAGGCATAACCGGGTAGTTCTGTTCCTGGAATGCCTTTGTTATAGCGCCTGTCAGCCCGCCGGCCTGGGCGAATCCCTTGCCATAGACGCTGGCCTGCTGGTCTTTATCCTTATAGCTCTGAATGTCAATGCCTTTGGCTTCCAACATGGCCAACATTTCTTCAAAGGTTAATGCCAGATCGGCGGAATCCTCCACCGGATTTTCAAAGACCTCGCTTTTTTTGGCGATACAGGGCCCGATAAAGACGACGGTACAGCCGGGATGGCGGTGTTTTACATAGCGAGCAGTGGCAACCATGGGGGAAACGGTGCTGGAGATTTTGTCGGCAATGTTTGGAAAATGCTTTTGGATCATGCTGACGAAGGCGGGGCAGCAGGAGGAAGTCATCTTGTCACCGATCTCCATATTCATTTTCAGTTCAGCGGCCTCATGGGCGGTTACCGCGTCAGCGCCCAGAGCCGCCTCCCAGACATCGTCAAATCCTATGTCGCACAGGGCGCGCCGAATGCCGCCGAAGCCGATGGCAGTGCCAAATTGGCCTTCCACGGCGGGCGCCACGACGGCGAATACTTTTTTCTTAGGATTGCGCAGGGCCTCAATAACATCCAGCATCCAGGAGGTATCCGCGATGGCGCCGAAGGGACAGGCGGCGACGCAAGCGCCGCAGCGGATGCACCGGTCCTCCAGAATCGTGGCCACATGGTTCTCCCCGATGCTGATAGCGCCGGTGGGGCAGCTGCGCTTACAGGGACGGATCAGATCCGCGATGGCGTTATAAGGGCAAGCGGAGGCGCAGCGGCCGCATTCTTTACATTTGGCGGGATCTATGTAGGCGCCTCGGCCTGTCATGGTGATGGCGCCAAAGGGACATGCTTTTTCACATTTCCTCGCAAGGCACTTCTGGCAGTTGTCCGTAACGTGAAAACGGCTGATAGGGCACCCCTCACAGGCGGCGGGCAGCACCTTCACAAGATTATTGCTATGGCAGCCGGGGGTCGGTTCCTGTCCCATGGCGACGCGCGTCCGCTCCCGAATGATTTCCCGCTCTTTGTAGACGCAGCAGCGGAAGTGGGGGACATCGGTGTTGATAATTTTATAGGGGATCTCCTCCACCTTTTCCTCCAGTTGGCCGGTGAAAGCCATCGCGGCGACTTCTAACAACACCTGGTATTTAAGATTTCGGGTATCCGAGTTAAACTCAAACATGAACGTGTTCCTTTCCTTTGGGAATG
>JAHZBS010000126.1 GCA_019423265.1 Clostridiales bacterium | reverse complement strand
ACCGGGCGGATTCGGGACTTTCACCCTATAGAACGTGCGCTCACCGGGCGCACCATACGAAGGCCGGCGACGGGTACAATCCGTCACCGGCCTTTTTTCAACAGATAGGGAGCGGGGAGCCCTACCGCTCAACATTGCGCTGCCCGGTCTGCCAGAATTTTGTCGATACTGACCAGCTTCACACTCAGCACGAAAATGTCCGTGGCGATGGCCAATTCCTCCTGGGTGGGGTAGGAGGGGGCGATCCGAATATTGCTATCCTTTGGATCTCTTCCGTACGGGAACGTCGCACCGGCGTCTGTCATCACCAGGCCGGCCTCCTTCGCCTTGGCCACGATAGCCTTCGCGCAGCCTTCCATGGCATCGAAGGAAATAAAATATCCCCCTCGCGGCTCGATCCAGGAACCGATTCCCAATCCTCCCAGCTCCGCGTCCAAGCCGCGCAGAACCGCCTCAAACTTTGGCCGCAAGATGTCCGCATGTTTTTTCATATGGTCCACCATGCCATGGATATCCTTAAAAAATCGCACATGCCGCAGCTGATTGAGTTTATCATGACCGATGGTTTGAATGGTCATATAGCGCTTAATCTCTGCCAGGTTAGCCTTTGAAGCTGCGATGGCGGCTACGCCGGACCCGGGAAAACTGACCTTCGACGTAGAGCAAAACTTGAACACCATATCCGGATTCCCGGCTCGCTCACATTCCATTAAAATCTCAATTAAATTGTCCTGTTTGTCCTCATATAGATGGTGGATTCCGTAGGCGTTATCCCAAAAAATGCGAAAGTCCGGCGCGGCGGGCTGCAATCTGGCAAAACGGCGGACCGTTTCATCCGAGTACGTGATTCCCTGTGGGTTGGAATACTTTGGCACGCACCAGATCCCCTTAATGCTGTCATCTTCCCTCACGAGCCGCTCCACCGTATCCATATCGGGCCCTTCCATGGTCATAGGGACGTTGATCATCTCAATGCCAAAATACTCCGTGATGGCAAAATGGCGGTCGTATCCGGGGACCGGGCACAAAAACTTGACCTTATCCAATTTACACCATGGGGTGGACCCTAAAACCCCGTGGGTCATACACCGGGATATGGTATCAAACATAATGTTAAGACTCGAATTTCCAAAGATGATAATGTTATCCGCAGGCACTTCCGTCATATCCGCCAACAGTTGCTTCGCCTCTTTGATCCCATCCAGGACGCCATAATTGCGGCAATCTATTCCTTCCGCGCACTTTAAGTCCGTCTCGCTGTTGAGGACGTCCATCATTTTCATGGCTAAGTCCAGCTGCGCTGCCGAGGGTTTTCCCCGGGACATATCCAATTTATACCCTTTTCCCTTGACTTCCTGAAAACGGGCCTCCAGGTCCTGCTTCAAAGTCAAAAGCTCTTCCTTGCTCATTTGCTCATACGCTGCCATGACCAGCCTCCTATTCCCTAATCTATCATATCTCGTCTCTATATTTTCCATCCTTACTATTGTAATCCCATTTTTGATTTTTTGTCAAGCCTTTCCTGCATTTATTTTGTTATATTTTGATTTTTAGCAGATTATATGCAATTTTTAGGAATTGTTCATTCATAAATTGGCACTGTCGCCGCCTTTTCCAATTTTATGGCGCGCTCTCCATACGCTGGGCATATGTCTCTTCAAGTCCGCAACAAAAAACAGAGCCGGTCATATGTGTGTGATCGGCTCTGCAAAGTATATTTTATCCAATCGACCAGCCTTGGCTCTCCGTTTGCAGCTTCACCATACGGGTGTAAATCCCGTCTTGGCTTAGGAGTTTTTCAGGCTTCCCCTGCTCCGCTACCGTGCCATCTGACAGTACGACCACCTTATCCGCACCGGCAACGGTGCGCATCCGGTGCGCAATCAATAGGACGGTTTTGTCTTTGATCAGCCGGGAGAGAGCCGACTGGATCGCCGTCTCGTTTTCCACATCGAGGGAGGCGGTTGCTTCGTCCAGCAGAATTACGGGAGCGTCTTTCAGAAAAGCGCGGGCAATGGAAATCCGCTGGCGCTCACCACCCGAAAGCGAGCTGCCGTTTTCCCCGATGTTGCTATTCCACTTCTCCGGCAGCTTCTCCACAAATTCTTCACAGTTTGCCAGTCTGGCCGCCTCCAAGACTTCCTCATCCGTCGCATCCTTTCTTCCGATGCGGATATTTTCCATGACCGTATTGTTAAAGAGCGTGACGTCCTGAAAGACGATGGAAAACGCCGTCAGAAGTCGCTCCGGATCAACGGTTTTTACATCCACGCCGCCAACGGTAATTTTTCCTTTATCCGCGTCCCAAAATCTTGCCGCCAGCTTTGTCGCCGTTGACTTTCCGCCGCCCGACGGGCCGATAAGTGCCGTTACCTCGCCCTGCTTCGCCGTAAAGGATACATTTTGAAGCACCGTTTCCTCGGTGTTATAGGCAAAGCCCACATTTTCAAAGGAAATGTCATAGCCCTTTGGCTGAAATTCCGTTTTGCCCTCCTGTTCCTTACAGTTTTCAATTTCATTCATACGGTCGATATTGATCTGCAGAGAATTCATGGCCGCCAGATTTTGTAGAGAGAAGGACATGGGCTCGTAGATTCTGGAAACGACCAGCAGGAACATAAAGAAGGTGATCAAGGTGAGCGTACCGTTCATCAAAAGCATACTGCCCACAAGCGCCACAGACGCGATCCCCAGCTTGAGGATCATCTGCGCTGGGACAACAAACATAGCGGTGCCCAGCTCGCTTTTCATATGACGGCTTTCTAGGGTGTCGATCTTTTGATATAATCCGCGCAGATATTCTTCTTCCGCATTGTTGCTTTTCAGATCCCGCACGGTCTCAAGGCATTCCTGCACGCCGTCCTGCACAGCGATTTGCGCCATATTTTGTTTTCGGCTGAAATAGTTCTGCGCTTTTTTGGAAGTGCCTACAATCGCTAAGGCAACCGGCAGCACCCATAAAGCTGCCAGCGCAAGCCGCCAGTCATAAAAGAAAAGGCTGATCGCAATCAGACAGGTGGAGATGATGGATGCGTAATATTGCGGGACATAGTGGGAGAACATCTGCTCGGTTGTGGCCACGTCGCCCAGCATTGTATTTGTCAGATCCGCCAGATCCTTTTTCCCAAAGAAGGAAAGGGGCAGACGGCGAAGCTTTTCGGCAAGTCGTATCCTGCATCTGCCCGATTCCCGGTAGGTAGAGAAATAGGTGGCGTTGTACTACCAAAATTCCGAAATAAAAATCAAAAGAAGAGCCACCGCAATGCCGGCGCCGTATAACCCATAGTGGTTTTTTGGCACGGCTCCTTCAAGAAAATCACTTACTAAAAAGTATAAAAGCCCAACCGGGAACATCAGCACAATATCCCCCACCGTACACGCAGCGACAGCACACACCAGTCCCTTCGCGCCTTCACGGGAGAGCGCAAACCGTTTCATGATTCTGTTTATCATCTCGCACCACCAACCTTCCAGCTGATCGAAGTCTGATAATCCTGCCACATTTTCGCGTACAGACCGCCGCTTTCCGCAAGCCTGTCGTGCGTGCCGGATTCTTCCACTTTCCCGTCCTTTAGTACAAATATTCTGTCCGCATTTCTAACCGTAGTCAACCGATGGGCAATCATGATCACGGTCTTATCCTTTGCCAGCTCTTCAAAGGCACGCTGTACAAGGAATTCATTTTCAGGATCGGCAAAGGCGGTGGCCTCATCCAGAATAATGATGGGAGCGTCTTTGAGCATCACTCGGGCAATCGCAATGCGCTGCTGTTCACCTCCTGACAAGTAAACGCCTTTCGTCCCGATCACCGTATCGATCCCATGGGGGAGCTTGGCGATAATGTCGTCACACTGCGCTTTGTGCAGGGCGGTTTCAACTTCTTTCCGCGGAGCATCCGGCTTTGAGAGTCTAACATTTTCGAGAATGGAGGTTTTCAGGAGTCTGCTGTCCTGAAAAACATAGGACACGGTTTCCGTCAGCTCGGGTTTCTTGATATTCTTTACATTGACGCCGCCGATTTTGATCTCCCCGCCATTCACATCCCAAAAACGGGAGACAAGTCCCGCCGCCGTTGTTTTGCCGCCGCCGGATGGTCCCACAAGCGCTACCGTTTCACCGGGCTGTACCTTGAAGGATACATCATGTATCGCATCGGTTTCCGCTTTGCTGTACCGGAAGGAAACATTGTTAAATTCTACTGAATTATCCTCCGGCGATTCCGGCCTCTGTGCATCGGGCAGGGGGTTCAGATCAAGGATCGAATGAATACGGGTGAGAGCGTCGGATACGATCATTCCATTCTCACTCATAAACAGAACCTTCGTCATAGAAGTAGAGATGACAGGGGTAAAGATCACATAGAAAACAAGACTGAGCAAAATGGATTGCGTTACCGCTTCACCGCCTGCCAGTATGAGCGCCAACGTAATTAAGAAGGCAAAGGAGCTGTTAATGAAAACGGTATACAGCAGCATCGGCATACGGCATTTTTTGCAATAGGCAATGCAGAATTTATAGTAGCTGTCGATGGAACCCTTGAAGCGTTTGAAGGTGTGTACGGTTTGTCCGAAAGTTTTGACTACGGGGACACCGCGCACATATTCCACAGCTTCATTGTTCATATCGGCGAGGGCGTTCTGATAGTTTTTCATATCCTCCGCCATTCCCGGCCCCGCCATCTTGAACATAGACGCAAAGCCGAGAACAACCGGCACAAGGCAGACCAGCCCAAAGCGCCAGTCAAACAAAAACAGCATGACGATCATGCCCAGCGGCGTGGCGATGGCGCCCGCCATATCCGGGAGCTGATGGGCTAGATAGGTCTCGGTTGCCGCGCTGCTGTCGTTTACGATACGGCGGATTTTACCGCTGCCCATTTCACCGATAAAGCCAAGCGGCAGTTTTGCGATATGCGCCATCAGCGTTTTGCGCAGGTTTCCGGCGATCCGAAACGCGGATTTGTGGGAACACATCAGCGCTCCTACATAAATGACGATGGAAATCAGGGCAAACAATACCGCCATCCAGCCGTTGCGGATACCATTGATCGCCTCCGAATAATTCGGAGCGACCTCTATAACTTCTTTAATGATAAAGAAGATATAGATGAACGGCAACAGGGCAAAGACTGCACTGACGACTGATAATATGAGCGACAAGTAGGTAAGATACCTATGCTTACCCGCATAGCTCATAAGCTCTGAAAGATTTTTGTTCTTTTTCACTTTCAGTCCTCCTACAATAAATTTTTATGATACAGAAAGACGCTGCTGGCGACTTCGCATATCCGCATTTAGTTAGTTTTGGCTAACTAATGCTCAAAATTAAAGGACATTACTGCCCCATAATTTTCATCCAGCCTGCGGTGTAAAACTCACGTAGCTGGCCAATAAAAGCTTTCGCCCGCTCTTTGGGCATGGCATGACGAATCACCTCAAACATGCCTTCAAACATGCCGCTTGCGATCATGTGACAAAGCTCCCGATCAATCTCCGGCACCTTATTTCCGAGGCTTTTCAACACTTCGATATATCGAAAGGTATATTCTTCTTCTATTTTTGCCATTGAATCGATAAAATGTTCATATGACGTGCCTTCCGAACAGCAAATCAGAATTCTTATATCTTCGTCGTGATCGTATATATAATCAATCATCCAATCTACGCATTCGGCGGACTCTTTTCCCATATGTTGGGGCTGTTCTGCCTCTGGAAGTTCAGCAAATTCTGTCTGTGCCGTCATGAACCTGCTCATAATCGCTGCGGCATGGGGCTCTACAATGGAAGCAAATAGAGCTTCCTTGCTTGAAAAATATCCGTAAAACGCGCCTGTTGTCACGCCTGCTGCCTTGACGATGTTCCGAAGCGAGGCAGACTGAAATCCTTTTTCCAGAAATTCCTGCTTTGCCGCCGCATGGATCCTCTCTAGCGTTGTCTGCTCTACCTCCATCACTGTCTCGCCTCCGGTATAACAATGTTATATATCACTGTTATAGTATAGCTCCACCATTTCGGTTTGTCAAGAGGATTGCAGATACTTTTGAATTTTTTATGTGCTAAAATGATGTAAACCAAAAAAAGAGAAGGCAAGCCCAATGTGGTATAATGAATTCACCACAAATCATTAAACCCAAAGGACTGACTTCTCTCATCTAAGTATTTGATTTAAACATAATTGTTGGCGCTATAATAGTAAAAAAACTCCCACTCAAAAAATGGGAGTTTTTCCGTGCCCACAAAATAAAGGATTTGCGGATTGCTTCTAATTGCGGGAGAAGGACTTGAACCTCCGACCTTTGGGTTATGAGCCCAACGAGCTACCAACTGCTCCATCCCGCGATGATAACGGTATCGCAACCGTTGAATGGGGGGAGGAGGATTCGAACCTCCGAAGGCACTGCCAGCAGATTTACAGTCTGTCCCCTTTGGCCACTCGGGAATCCCCCCATAAGCCAACGATCGGACTCGAACCGATAACCTGCTGATTACAAGTCAGCTGCTCTGCCAATTGAGCCACGTTGGCACTTACCAGTACACTGTTGTACACTGTTGTACACTGTTGTACGCTGTTGTACACTGTTACTTAGAAGTGGGCGCAACAGGGCTCGAACCTGTGACCCCCTGCTTGTAAGGCAGGTGCTCTCCCAGCTGAGCTATGCGCCCAACACTTCTACCATCACCCAGCTTGCGCAGGGGCAACAGAAGCGACTCAGAAGGGGCTCGAACCCTCGACCTCCGGCGTGACAGGCCGGCGTACTAACCAACTGTACCACTGAGCCACAAATATACTTAGTCTGCTAAGTACATTCAAAATTGCACATGGGAACCCTTTCCTTCACTTCTCTCTCTCTGATCAAGCTCCTCGACCTATTAGTACC
>JAHZBS010000125.1 GCA_019423265.1 Clostridiales bacterium | reverse complement strand
ACATGGTATGCCCCTCCTTTACGGTTTCTGGCTCACTGCCACTTGCACATAGTCTTGTCCGTAGGTATCGCGGATGGATACCAGCCCTTGCAACAGCGCTCTCATGAGCAACTCCGCGTCGTGACTGACCAAAGAGGCCCGCACTCTCGGGAGCTCCACCACAAGGACGCCATCCTCCTCCTGACACACGGTCTCCTCCCCTGCCAGAGTCTCCAGCGCATTGGCTGTATTGATGGACAGGGCCGAGACAGCCGCACAGACGATATCATCCTCGTCCTCGCCGGCATATCCGGCATGCCCCTCAACGGAGAATCCCCAGAGCTGACCGCCGCAGGTCTGATAAAAACGGGCCATGATCATCAGGATATCCCACCTTTATGACAAGCGTTACGCATTGATGGCTTTGATTTTGACCTTCGTGTAGTATTGTCTGTGTCCCTGCTTCTTGTGATAGCCCTTTTTGGACTTGTACTTGTAGACGATGACCTTCTTGGCACGGCCTTCCTCTACCGCAGTGGCAGATACCGTGGCACCCTCCACGTAGGGACTTCCAACTTTCAATCCGGCATCATTGGATACCATCATGACCTTGTCGAAGGTATAGCCTTCCCCTTCAATGAGGCCCAGTTTTTCAACTGAAATAACGTCTCCCTCTTGTACCCGGTACTGCTTCCCGCCAGTTTCAATGACAGCGTACATCTTCCAGGCACCTCCTTCTCATAAGACTCGCCGAATATGGTATATGGAAGCACATGCTACTCTCCACTCCGGAGCGTCACAGATAGCTATGCCCTTGCCATAATTTAAACCTCTTCGTGCGGCAACATTCAAATGATACCATAGTTTGAGAGGGATGTCAATTTATTTCCGCGTTTTTTTGGAAATTCCCCATTATTCCCTGGGATCTTGCCTGGGCTCAATCCCTAGCTCCCGCAGCATACCCTCCGGATGATTGAGAAATTGCCGCATCACCGTATAATGCTCTGTCTCCTCATAGGAGACAAGGCGGATCGAATGCTGTTCAAGGGCATATAGCTCCGCTCCAGGCAGCGCCATTAGGATGGGCGAATGCGTTGCGATGATAAACTGGGCTCCCTGTGTACTTAAATCATAGATCAGCTTTAAAAGCGACATCTGACGGGAGGGGGATAGCGCGGCCTCCGGCTCATCCAGAATATAGAGTCCTCTTCCATTGAAACGGTTCATGACAAGGGACAGAAAGCTCTCCCCATGGCTTTTTTCGTGGAGATGGCCGCCGTAGCCTTCTAAAAACTCATCTCCTCCGGGAGCGGCCTCCGCCAGGCGGTCTACCTCGGAAGCCACATTGTAAAAACTCTCCGCCCGCAGAAAAAAACCATTTTGGGGGCGCCGGATTCCTTTTGACAGAACGAGACATTGATGCAGGGGCGAATGGGTTTCCCTTGTAGAAAAAGAAAAATTGGGGGAGCCCCCTTCCGGATTGAAGCCATATTTTACAGCAATCGCCTCTAAGAGGGTCGATTTCCCCGTTCCATTCTCACCTACGAAAAAGGTGATCCTGCTGTGAAAATCCAGCGTTTCCAGATTCTGAATCGCGGGGATCGATAAAAAATAGCGGTCCTCCGCTTCACCCAACCGCTGCCGGTCGAGGCGGAGACCGCTTATATACAGATCACTCAGCATCCTGGTATTTTGATTCCGGGGAATGCTCCGCAAACGGGCACTCGACAATCTCCGGCAGAATCCTGCTGGGAGCCGCCCACCGAACAGCGTTGTAGAGAATCTTTCGGATGTTTTCATTGTAGTAGGCGTTGTTGGACTCATGGCCCGGCTGCAAATAGAAGATCTTGCCGGCTCCCCGCGTCCACGTACACCCGGACCGGAATACCTCTCCGCTGCGGAACCAGCTGATAAAGACGACGTCATCCGGCTTCGGGATGTCAAAGTACTCGCCGTACATCTCTTCAATGCCCAGGTCGAAATTAGACGGAATCCCTTCCGCAATAGGATGCCCCGGATTCACGTTCCACATGCGGCAGAACTCGTGATCCCGCCACTGCAGTGCGCCGGACGTTCCCCAGAGAAGGCGAAGAGGCTTCGACATGTGGGCTGAGTGAAGACCGATGAATCCCATCCCCATCAACACACGCCGCTGTATCTTGGCGGCCAGCTCATCCGGCACCTTGTCGTGGGCGATATGGCCCCACCACATAAGAACATCCGTATTGTCCAATACTTCGTCGGGTAAGCCGCATTCTGGCATGTCCAATGTGGCCGTCGTCACCTGCAACTCCGGATATTGACCTAAAAACGAGGCTAAGGTTCCATGGATCCCCTGTGGATGGACTTCGCGGATCGATTCCTCCATGGGTTCATGGACGTACTCATTCCAAATTGTAACTCGAATCATTGTGTATACCCTCCTTGACTTATCTATTTAAGTATTTACATCTGTATTATACGAGAGTTGATGGCAGAAAGCAAGCCTTAATCGGAGTTTTCACCGCGATCTTCCGATAATTCCTCACAGGCTCTCGCCTCCAACCGGATGGAGGCGGACAGGGGAAGGCTTTTCTTTTGACGGCTGATCTCAACCAGCCCTAAGCTGGTCATCCCATGGATCGCCGTCCTGCGCGGATCGGAGCGTGTAGCCCTGCGCAGCAGCTCCAGCAGCGCCGTTTTGTGTTCATCGCTCTTCATATCGATAAAATCGACGACAATAATCCCTGAGAGGTTGCGGAGCCGGATCTGGTGGGCAATCTCTTCCGCCGCGGCACAGTTGGTGGAATACGCTAGCTCCTCAAAATCCATACGCCCGGCGGGACTGCCGCTGTTCACGTCAATGACCGCCATCGCCTCCGTCTGCTCAATGACGAGAAATCCGCCCTTCGACAGAGGGACTCTCTTGGCGAGCGCCCGCTGTAGCTGGGAGGTCAATTTATAGAATTCCTGGATTCCAAATCGCCCCTGATCATGGCGAGAGACAATCTCCGTCAGTGCGGGATAGCTCGTCTGCAGCGCATCTCTCAGCTGGCGGTAATACGCTGGGTCATCCACCACAATCTTCTGAATCGACCCCGTGGGAAGATTCTTGATGTACGTCAATACAGGCGGCATGGGCTGGTACAAGACACTTCCGCTGGGGGCGTAAGGCGCTCTTTTTTGGATGATCTCCCATCGCTCCACCAGATCGCTGGCTTCCCGCTGGATCTCCACATCCGGTTGCCCCTGCGCGTCCGTTCGAAGAATATACCCCGTCTGCTCCAAATTGGGAAGGCGGGAAGCCAGCCGGCGCAGGCGGGCGCGCTCATCCGGATCCTGAATTTTGGACGACAGACTAATTCGCTTGTCGAAGGGCGTCAGCACAAGATATTTGCCAGACAGGGATATTTTTTCTGTCAGCAGATATCCCTTATCCCGCGTCCCTTCCTTTACGATCTGAACTAACAGTTCATCGCCACAGGCAAGCTTGCGGCCATCGCGCAAGGGCAAAAAGCCAGATTTCTCTGCGCCACAGTCCAAAAATGCGGCGTGGAGAGTCAGGGATACTTCCTTAACCTTGCCGATGCAAACCCGATCGATCACCGGAAGGCTGTGGCGCGGAAAGACTTCATATTCAATCAGACGCCCCTGCTCCAGGAGGCCGACGGATAGCGTCTCGCTACGGGCCTGGACCGTGATGGTATACATCGATTCACTCTGGCTCATGGTGTAAACGGTAGAAACGGCAGCAGCCGCCCCTCCTCCTTCCGGTAGAGTTCTTCTCTCTCGATGGCCTCCGTAAACGCTAGCTCAGGATGCCCCGCTTCTTCCATGAGGCGGTGAACCAACAGATCCGGCTTTAGATTCTGTTCGCTGCCGCAAACGCACAAAAGCTCCATCTTTCCATCCTGGGAGACGGCCCAGGATTCAATGAGGGGCTTGATGTCCAGGGAAACCATCTGCTTGCGCCCATGTTTTTTCCCCAGCTTTTCCACGAATATCGCGTCCTGGGAGAACAGCTCTGCCATTTGAGACGCCCAATCGATGCCCGCAACCTGCGGCAGCTCAATGGTATATCTCGCTGCGCAGACCTGCGCCATGGCGGCGGGCGTCCCCTCCGGAATCCTCTCGCACCGCGAGGCGTGGAGGTGTTCGGGAAAATTAGCGTTTAATCGCGCCAGGATCTCTTCCTCCGCCATCTCCCTCTCAAGCTGCATCTCCATATACTCCCGAAGCCCGGTTGACCCGAGGGCCAGAGGGTGAGCGAAGGACAGAAGGGGATGGGGGTTAAAGCCCTGAGAATAGGCCAGCGGAATCTGAGCGCGATTGAGGACGCGCTGAAAGGTCCGCAGCAGATCCAGATGCCCGATAAATTTTAGGCGGCCGGTCTTGGAGAATTGAATCCGATATTTCATTCTACACGTCCCCCCTCTCTTCATAGCAGACGCCAGTCTCCGCCAGGCGCATCACGCCGCATCCCGAACAGGACTGCCGGCAGTGCGGCGTAACGTGTTCCCTCTGGGCCTCTTCATACTGCCGGTATAGAAATTGCTTGGTTACACCGATGTCAATGTGATCCCAAGGCAAAATCTCATCCCTGGCCCGCTCCCGCTGGTTATAGTACTCCAGTTCAATCCCACATTCTTCGATGGCTTCCCGCCATGCGTCTTCTAAGAACATATCCGACCAGCTATCGAAGCGGCACCCCTTCTCAAACGCGCGGCGGATCAGAGCGGCCGTCCTCCTGTCGCCGCGCGCCATAAGTCCCTCTAAGGTGCTTAAGAATGCATCGTGACAGTTATATTGAATCTTGCGGCTCTTAATCTTTCCCTGTAAAAATTGCTGCTTGTCCATGTACTCCTCATAGCTGGACTGCCGGCTCCACTGAAAGGGCGTAAAAGCCTTCGGCACAAAAAATGAGGTGCTCACCGTAATGCGCACGTCCTTGGAGCGGACATCCTTTGGCGTCCCAAAATAAGCGTTTAATACGCGGCTGGAAAGGCTGGCGATCCCCTCCACATCATCCTCCGTCTCCGTCGGCAGACCTAACATAAAATATAATTTGACCTTATCCCAGCCCCCGGAGAAGGCAAGGGACACTCCGTTCAAAATCTCATCCTCATCTAACCCTTTGTTAATTACATTTCGGAGCCGCTGCGTTCCCGCCTCCGGCGCAAAGGTGAGGCCGCTCTTCTTTCCCTGGGCCAATTCCTCCATCAGAGAAAGGGAAAAAGCGTCCACGCGGAGGGAGGGAAGGGACACATTGACATGGGGATGTCTGCGGTGGATCTCCTCAACCAACGCATACAGGTCAGGATAGTCATTGGAACTCAGCGAGGTTAAGGATAGTTCGTCGTAGCCGGTATTGGCTAAAATTGCATCCGCCAGCTCCAAAATTTTCTCTTTACTGCGCATTCGAACCGGCCGGTAGACCATCCCGGCCTGACAGAAACGACAGCCCCGAATGCAGCCGCGAAAGATTTCGACAACGCCTCGGTCGTGAACGGTCTGAAGATACGGGACCAAAGGTTTGGTGGGGTATTCCACCTCATCCATGGAGGAGACCAGCGCTTTCTGGATTTTGGCGGGCGCCTTCGCATTCACCGCCGTGATGGAAGCAATCGTGCCTGTATGCCGGCAGCCCGCGGCCGGCTCGTCATGATACTGCACGTCGTAAAAGCTGGGGATATAAATTCCGGGAATCCCAGCAATGCTCTCCAAAAATTCCTGTTTCGACGCCCCCCTGCGCTTGTGGAGACGATAGGCATCAAATATCCGGTGGAAGACGGCCTCCCCCTCGCCTAAGTAAAAAAAGTCCATAAAGGGTGCCAGCGGTTCTGGGTTATAGGCCGTCGGGCCCCCGGCGCATATGAGGGGAAAGCGCTCATCCCGATCCTTGGACTCTAAAGGGATTCCTCCTAAATCCAGCATATTGAGAATATTGGTAAAGGACATCTCATACTGCAAGGTAAATCCGACAAAATCGAAATCGGAGAGAGGGGCATAGGACTCCAGGGAGTACAGCGGAATATGATTCTGGCGCATCTGCTCCTCCATATCCGTCCACGGGGCGAATACCCTTTCACAGTAGACATCCTGTCGCCTGTTAAATTCATGATATAAGACCTGCATTCCTAGATGGGACATTCCCACCTCGTAGACATCGGGAAATGAAAATGCGAAGTGAATCTCCACCTGCTCCGGGTCCTTCATGACAATATTGACTTCCCCTCCCACATAGCGGGCGGGCTTCTCCACTTTTCTCAGTATCTCATCGCTCAAGGCTACTTTGCGCATAGTATGTGTCTAATATCTCCTCTCTTGGAAGTTCTCTTGCTACTTCCGCCTATCGAGTATCATAACACAATCTACTTTTGCCGTCAACAGAACACAGCGGTATACGTGGACCGATCACGGCCATAAACTCTTCCAAGCCGCGACGAAATCTGTCTCTTTCCACAGGGACGCAATATCCTCCCATGTCCAGTTGACTGTTACATTTCGCTGGATCTGTGCCAACAAATCTTGACTGTTGGAGGGCCCTAGCTCTTTGCAACAGTAGATTCCAAACAGAATCACCGCGACGCCGACAATCTGATTTACACTGCACAGGCGCGGCCCGCGTTTGCCCTCGTCTGCCGCCACATCCCTGCCATAACGGCGGCTTCGCATCCCTCTGGAAGCGTATATTCTCTGGCGCGCCAGCCGATGCGCCTCGGGATCGTACCGGCGTGAGCGGACCTGCGCCTCACCGTTGTCCACCTCCGCCCGGGGCGGCGCTATCTGGTCCTGGGAAAACCAGTCGTCCAGAGGTTTCTCCGATACGACCGGAAAGCTCTGGGATTGTAGTGGAGCCTGTACCGGCTCCGGCACTTTCGGCGTCTGCACGGCGGGAAGCGCCGCCTTCTTCTCATCTCGAATCACAAAAAAATTCATGCCGTTGA
>JAHZBS010000124.1 GCA_019423265.1 Clostridiales bacterium | reverse complement strand
AATTGATTCCCAAGGCTTTTGGCCATCAGCAGAACAATCCGGCCGCCATATGCCGGGAACGAATTATTGGCGATATGGAGCTGATCTATTATGCAGGCGGTTGCGGTCTCGTGACCATCGATTCTGTTCGCTATGAATGCCGCGCCGGAGACCTGCTGTTGATTCCGTCCTACGCGCCCCACAGCATCTCCACGCCGCCCGGCGACCCGCATAATAATTATTGGCTGCATTTCGATTTTCCTCAGCTCTACCGGCAGCAAGAGTTGGTACGCCTCCTTGCGCCCACCGGCTCCTATCGCACCCACCTCGGCATTCAGAAGGATCTTCTCTCCCTCTATGCGGCCATGGAACAGGCGGACTGCAACCAGCAGCCAGGTCGATTTCTCATGATCCACGGGCTGATGGAACAGCTCTTTGTCCTCCTCCTGCGCCACCTGCACCAGGAGGACTTGGTCCTTCCTGATTTTCCTCATGACCAGGGACATGCGCTGGTGGACGCCTGTATGCAGTACGTCTATGACAATATCACCGCCATCCACTCGGTTGGCCAGCTCTGTACTCGATTTCATATCAGCGAATCCTACCTGAGCAAAACCTTCTCCCGGGTCCTTCACACGCCTCCCGCCTCCTTTATACGCCTTGTGAAAGTCAAATACGCGGAGCAGCTGTTGAAGACCACCGCCCTCTCCATAAGCGAAATTTCTGATACTCTTGGTTTCTCTTCGCCGTACCACTTTAGCAATCTATTTAAATCGTATTACCGGATATCGCCCAAACATTTTCGGGATTCCATCTCTGCCAGCCGGCAGGGGGATGTGCTGAAATCTGTATGATCCGGCGCGAAATGCATATGTTCGAATCCGCCATGCCATGATACAATATCCCCATACACAATAAGGAGGCTATCGACATGGCGATTCAATTTAACCCGGACCGTTGGGCGCAGGTGCGGGAAACCTTTACCAAGTGGTGGGACGGTTCCCTGAAGCGGCCCATATTTCAGGTCACACAGCGGAGCGGAGCAGGGCCGGACCCGCTTCCCCACGTCCCAGTGCTCTCCCAAGCCACTTGCGCTGATTTTTCTTGGACGCCTGAGGAAGTGATTGACAAGATTGATTGGCAGCTCTCCGGCAATCTCTATCACGGCGATGCGTACCCCGTTGTCTCCCTTTCCGCCTTTGGACCCGGGATCGTGGCCGCCATGGTCGGCGGTAAGCTGGATAACTCGTCGGGGGCCGTATGGTTTTATCCAAAGGACGGCACCGAGTCTATCCGCGATATCCACGTAGAGTTTGACCCTCACAATCGCTGGCTGTCCCGCATTAAGGATCTGTGCTGGGCCGGCGTCAAAAAATGGCAGGGCAATGTGCTGATCGGAATGACCGATCTAGGCGGTACCCTGGACATTTTGGCCTCCCTGCGCGGCAGCGAAGATCTTCTCTACGACCTCATCGACGAGCCGGATGAGATCAAACGGATCGTTAAGGAAATCCACACAGCCTGGTTCCAGATCTTTGATGCGATCAACGAAGTGTTGCAACCCATCAATCCCGGCTATACCGATTGGGACATGCTCTACTATCCGGGCCCCGGCTATATTCTGCAATCTGATTTTTCCTTTATGATCAGTCCCGATATGTTTCGAGAATTCGGCATAGACGAACTGGCTGCGTCTGCCAAGAGGCTTGCATACCCTACCTATCATCTGGACGGCGTCAACGCTCTTCCCCATCTGGACGCACTTTTGGAGATACCGGAGCTCCGCATGATCCAGTGGCAGCCCGGTGCGGGGCAGCCGACGCCAGAACATTGGGTGGACGTGTACCGCAGGATTGTGGGAGCCGGAAAGAAGGCACATATTGTCAGCGGCCTCTATGAGTCGTTTGATTTCGTGGTGGATGCCCTTGGGAGCGATGAAAATTTGTATTTTGCCAGCGGCTGTACGGAACTAACCCCCGAGATTCAGGACCGGATTCAGCGGTACTGCCGCCTGTAGACATTGCGAAAGACAACATAACAAGCAGAGAGCCAGAACTCTCTGCTTGCTATCCTACCGCAATAGCGGCAGGTTTCCCGTTAATTTATTGACTTTTTTCTAATATCGGTACTGGAATACCAACCAATCAATCTTACGCCCTATTTCTGCCGCTGGCCCTGTCAATCAATCGATCAAGATATTCATTGATTAGAAATTTTGCCCTATGTAAATACGTTGGATTGATCTTATAATAAATCTCAGGACCATTTTTCGCTGCTTTGATGAGGACAAGCTCGGATACAAGATCCTCCACATATCTGGAAATGGATGTGCGGGCGAGATTCAGCTTTCTCCCCAATTGGGAGATGGTCATCTCCCGAACTTGCAATTCATTTAGAATTTCTAGTTTCACTTCATGGCCAAGGGAGACTAGGACCGATGTAGCGGACATAAAACTGTAATCAACAGGCCGCAGCAATATGGAGCAACAATTGCATCCCAATAGGAATCCATATCGATTTCGATCAAAAGCATATGTGCGCATAATGAGATATTTGTTTAGATAACAGACAGAATAGGTTTGCTTTTCAAATTTGTCGATATCGCTCATACAATCGGAGCGATATCGCCTAACCATCGCCTGGTTATCCTCGGATATGAATTCCCGCACCACCCGATCCGTATCCTTTTTATGTCTTTCGTGAAAGACCTCGATCTGCGCGCGCAGCTGGTTGAGATAATCGAGCAGCGTGTCAACGAGAGAAGAAAAGTGGTAAAACATGAATGCGAAATGTTCGATATCCACGCGCCGGCTAAGCAAAGCTAAGCCATGCGCGATGCTCTCGCCATTCCGCCTATGAATTTCATCAATCGATACTGTATCGCTGAAATCCGATAGATAATAGGACAAGACAAAATCTTGAAACGTTCCCGAATGTTTTATTTTATAGATAAACGAATCAATCGCGTCCTCACAGAAATTATAGTTGGACTGAAAGTATTCTGAGAAGACGCACTCTCGATCATTATATAGATGGAAGAAAGGATAGAGACACTCAGGGGGATCCAGCTTATTCTTTGACCGTCTCAACTCATCATAGTAAGAGAATGCCATATCAATGTCAATGCCATGGCTCAAATATTTGCGCTCTACGGCCCTTCTGTCAAAGTAAATTACAGTATAGTTTATCATGTCATCAAGAATGCCTACGGATTGATTTATTATCAATATGTTCACCTCAATCTACATAATGTATAGTAAGATTACCACAAAAATGTAAACAATTCAAGAGGATTTACATATTAACCAAAAAATAGTAAGCCCTGTGATTCCACATATACCGTTAGATTATTCGGTCTATACGTTTTGGCAGGAAATCACAAAAGGGAGAATGTGACAAAGCAACATTCTCCCTTTTGGAAACGATTGTATCTCAGGCGCGGCGGCTACGGTAAGTCCTCATAGTCCCCCAGGTCTGAGCCGGAAGCCCCCGCGCGCTCCATCAACCCCCGCACGCCGTTGACCGGCAGCCTCTCCACAGGAACATTGCAGGTAAACTGCATATAATTCTGCTCCAGCATCGCCGTGGACAGATCCACAAATTGCAGCGCCTTCTCATACTGCTCACGGAAAGGAGTGATGTCCTCGATGGCCTCCCTCGTGTGAAGATTCCACGCGCGGCTGTGCTCAAAGATCCCGTCCTTTGAAATCTCAAACGCGATGTCGTCGGTAATAAAAGACCCTTTGAGCATATAGGCCTGGGATACCACAAAGCCCTCCTCCTGTGTCAGAATATTCTTCCCCAGGGCCACGCGCACACTGTCATTGTATCCCATCAGATCCACGATGGTCGGCATAAAATCAATCTGCCCTCCGGCCGTGCTGATAGTCTCGGAGACACCGGAACCGGGAATGTGTACAATCAGCGGAATGTTGAACATCTCATCGTAATCGTAGGTGTGTCCCAAAAATGCGCTCATCTGCTCCTGGTTCTCTTCGTCCGTAGCTTTCAGGCCGAAATGATCGCCGTAAAACACGATGATGCTATTGTCATACAGTCCTTCTTCTTTCAATTGCGATAGAAACGTCCCAATGGCGGCGTCAGTATAGTGAACGGCATTGAGATACTCTCCAAACAGGGTACCCTCCTGCTCCGGCCTCAACCGGATCCCCTCATACCGGTCGGTAATATCGTAAGGATTATGGCTGGTCAGCGTGATAAGAAAGGAATAAAAAGGCTTCGGCAGCGACTTCATAACCGCCACACTCTGCTGGAAAAAGCTTTCATCGCCAAGACCCCAGCCCACGGTATTGTCATCGGTTACCACAAAATCCTCCGCACTGTAGAAATCTTCAAAGCCCTGCTGAGGATACGCCTCATCCCGGTTCCAGAACTCAGCCACGTACCCGTGAAAGGCCGTGGCGCTATACCCATTTTCCCGCATGATCCACGGCAGCCCATAGAACACATTGTCCTTGAATCTGGTGTAGGATTGACCGTACATAACCGGAAGAAAGGAGTTCTGGCTCGCAAACTCTGCGTCCGATGTGCTTCCCTTCCCTATCTGCTGGTAATAGTGGTCAAAATATAGCGTATCTTCCCGCAGCAGCGCATTTAGATTCGGCGTAATCACCTGCCCATCATAGGACGCACCGATAAGAAAATTCTGAAAGGACTCCAGCTGGACGACAATGAGATTCCGCCCCTTCGCCAGGCCGTGATACCGGGACTTTGAAACCTCCGACATGGACTCCTTCGCATCCTCATTCTCCGCCAATGCCTCCAGCGCCTGGACCGAATTATAGCCCGTCAGGAAATTCCGCACATCATGCCCATGAAAAGAAAAGATCTCACTTCTCTGGAGAGCCGTCACCATATCCACCGGCGTGGTGGGCAGCACCACCGTCAACAGATACACCGCCATGATTGCCACAGACCCAACCCTGGCAGCCACACACTTGGGAATGGAAAAGGAAACCTTCTTGGCCGTCAGGACAGCTAAAACCGGGAGGTCCAACAGAATCACCACAAAGGCGAAGTTAAACATCTTCGCCATGGTCTTTTGAAGATGATCCAACATGCTGAGCTGTCCCAGCAGGGCGATAACCGGAAACTGGTCGAAATAACTGTTGTAATACAGATCTATGAACATCAGCCCCGATACCAGCACATTCCACGCCAGATACCAGCCCCATTTTTTTCTAATGGACCAACGGCGGTTGGAAAAGATGAGATACAGAACCATGCCGAAGAAAAGTAAACTGAACGGGAAGCTAAAACTGATCAGGGAAATCCCCGCCGTCGTATAGAACACAATAAACTTAAAGATAAACATACATACGAGGAGGAACCCTATCAGTATGTTATGGGTTTTATCTTTCATTTTTTACACTCCTTTTACTATCGCAACTCCACACCCGATACTATTTCATTTCTATAACACGTATACGTTTTTATCGCTTATTATACAACTGATCATCTAAATTCGTAACCCTTTTTTTCTTACAATTTTCTTTCAATTACAGCGCAACGAAGGTCACATCGTGATGCATGGCCGGCAAAATCTTCTCAAATAAATCTGCCGTCGCAATCTTCAAGCTGGAGGTATTTATGCAGGGATGGCATCCAAAATATGCCGGCTTTGCCGCCTCTACATCCATCAAAAATTTCACCCGCCCCTGGGTATCGTTCATGAGACCCATTACGCTGGCAGAGCCAGGGGTCAGATCTAACAGCTCTTCCATCCGCGCGGGTGGGGCGAAGGACAGCCGGCTGCTGCCCAGGGCGGCGGATAGCGCTTTCGTCTGGAATCGCTTGCTTCCGGGCATCATCAAAAGATAGAACTGTGTCTCCTGGCGATTGCACAAAAACAAATTCTTGCAGATCTCAATCCCCAGGATCTCATCGATGGCGCGGCAGTCCTCCATGGTGGCCATGGGTTCATGGTCCACCCGGACATATGGCACCCCCAAGGAGTCAAGCAGATGGTAGACTGCCATTTCCTTGGGCAGCCGTGAGTCCTCCGGCCGGCCGTGGTAAAGAACTAGATTCTCATATGGCTCCGCCATACCTATACCCCCCAGGATTGCAATAGCTTGCAGACGTCGAACAGCGATTCACAGATGGCTTTATACAGAGTACGGATCTCGTCATCGGGCTGCTGGATATCCGGCACCATGATGGGCTGCATCCCCGCGGCGTGGGCGGCTCGAATTCCGTTAAAGGAATCCTCCAGCACAACGCAATCTTCCGGCGCGGCGCCTATGACGTCAGCGGCCAGCATATAAATATCGGGGGCCGGCTTTCCCTTTGTAACCATATTGCCAAACACAGCGGCGCTGAAATATGCGTACACTCCCACTGTTTCCAGCAAGGGTCGCGCTATCGCCTCGCTGGTGGACGTACATAAAACCATGGGACAGCGCTTCCCGTGGAGGTATGCCATGAGCTCTCGCAATCCAGGTTTGACGGGAATCCCCTCTTCCCGCATGACAGCCGAGCGATGCTCATGCATGAGCTTCCAACACTCCGCGAAGGAAGCCTGGGGAAACAACTCCTGAAAAATGAGCTCGCAGTCCTTTGCCGTCCGTCCATAGGAAGCCGCTATATAAGAATCCATGCCGGCAATCCCCTTGACTTTCCCCACATAGCGCCACGCGTCAGCCGCCACGCGCTCCGTATCCAGCATCAATCCATCCATATCAAAAATTACAGCCTGTATCATTTTAGTCTCCATTCCGGAGCGTCAGCGACGGGGCGAAGAGAAATTTGCGAAGGCGATTTCTCTTCTGCCATAAGAGCTATTTGTGGCGCTCCGGCACAAATAGCCGTGTAACCTCTTCTTATAGATCCCAGGAAATTCCGCCACCTGGCGGATTGTCTTCAATATTATTGTACTGATTTTTTATAAAATGGCAATCTGTAGAATGGACAAATTTTTATGAATTCTGGGCGATCCATGA
>JAHZBS010000123.1 GCA_019423265.1 Clostridiales bacterium | reverse complement strand
ACTGGCGTTATTACTATCCGAAGTTCGATACCACACAAATCTGGGCGAAAGTTCCCTCGCAAGAGTTAAGCGACGCATTAGTCGAAGCATCCAAAAACAATTTAAATGATGATAAATAAAAAGGAGGGATTGTTATGTGGGTAAGAAATAGGTATACAGGACCGGGAGGAGGCTTATACACAGGTCCCGGCGGTGGACTCTATACAGGACCCGGTGGTGGAGCATATACAGGACCTGATGGTGGACTTTATACGGGCCCCGGCGGTGGTTTATACACAGGCCCTGGTGGCGGACTTTATACAGGTCCTGATGATAATCCATACATGAGTAATTGGCCTCCACGAGAATATTTGTTGAAAGCATTAAGGCAATCAGGTCAAACAAATATTATTCAATTTATGCTTAACCATGGATTCTAAAAAAAGCCCTTAGCTATGAGTTACTACCCACAGCTAAGGGCTTTATAATATGGATTTATTTGTTGTACAGCATCATTCTGTAACCCATAAACCACTGAGTTACAAGAATAATGGCTCTTATACAACCGTTATCAAATTGTTATCAAAAGACCTATTGAAACGCCGAAAACCCGCATAAACACTGGGTTTCTTCGACCTCTCATTTCACTCCCATTCAATCGTCGCCGGCGGTTTTGGCGACAGATCATAGCAGACGCGATTGACATTCTTGACTTCCTTCAAGATTCGGTCTGTGATCTTCCCAAGCACAGCCCAATCCACGGGCTCCACCGTGGCGGTCATAGCGTCAACTGTGTTGATCGCGCGGATGATCACCGGGTACTCAAAGCAGCGGGCATTGTCCTTGACGCCCACAGACTTAAAATCCGGAACGATGGTAAAATACTGCCATACCCTGTGGTCAAGTCCGGCCAGAGCGAATTCCTCCCGGAGAATGGCATCCGCCTCGCGGACAGCCTCCAGGCGCTCCCGGGTGATGGCGCCGAGACAGCGGACTCCAAGTCCTGGCCCTGGGAAAGGCTGGCGGTACACCATCTCATCCGGCAATCCCAGCTCCACGCCACAGCGGCGAACTTCATCTTTGAAGAGCTGTTTTAAGGGCTCAACCAACGCAAACTGTAGATCGTCCGGCAGCCCCCCCACATTGTGATGGGACTTGACGATCTTCGCCGTCTTTGTCCCACTCTCCACGATATCCGGATAAATCGTGCCCTGAGCAAGAAAGTCGATGCCCTCCAGTTTGCGGGCCTCCTCCTCGAAGACACGGATAAATTCACTGCCAATGATCTTTCGTTTCGCCTCCGGATCGGAAACGCCGGCCAACGCATTCAAAAAGCGCTCACTGGCATCCACATAGGTGAGGTTCGCGTTGAGTTGATCCCGAAAAACCCGAACGACGCTCTCGGATTCATCTTTGCGCATCAGGCCATGGTTGACATGTACGCAGTACAATTGGTTGCCGATAGCCCGAATCAACAGGGCGGCAACCACAGAACTGTCCACACCGCCGGATAGGGCCAGCAGCACCTTTCGGTCGCCGACTTGGCGGCGCACCAGCTCCACCTGATCCTCGATGAAATTCTTCATATTCCAGTTGGCGTCAGCGCCGCATGTGTCAAAAACAAAAGTTTTTAGAAGTTGCGTATAGGAAGCCTCGTCCGCGGGCCAACAGTCCAATGCCTCGCCCCCGTCCTTCCGGGGATGTGATACCGCAAGAATGGGATACCCAGCGCGATATAGCTGAGGACACACATCGATCGCCGTTCCATCCACCATATGGTTGGGGCCGCCGTTGAGGATGAGGCCTTTCACTCCCGGCAGAGCCGCCAGCTCATCCACCGTAATGTCATGAGGATAAATTTCACTGTATACGCCAAGATCCCGGATTTTTCTTGCAACCCCTGTGTTATCAGTACTGCCCAGATCTAAAATGACAATCATATCTTGTTTCATGGAAACGCTCCTTCGCAGAAAAGTAAAGCCGCTGAGCGGCGATATATGTACTATTTTAGATCAAGATACGAGGAAAAGCAAGAACGAATTTAACTTTTTTTGACGAAAAAAGGGAGAAGGCCCACCGCTAAAAAAACGGAGGGCCTTACGGTAGAAATAACATACATGGCGAATCCACAGAGTGAAGCCACTTCCGCCGTCTGCGCCATACGGTAATCCATTGATTACGGTTGCGCGGAATCATGAGGCTCCGAATCGGATCCACTGCCATCGGATTTTTTGAAGAATCGATCAAAATGAAGCGGCTCCTGTCCTTCGGACCGCTTCTTAGTCTGATAGAGAATCAAGAGCCCGAGGGCGATCAGCAACAGAGGGAAAAACAGATTGGACAGTGTGTGGAGCACGCCACCCATCAGGAAGCGATTCAGGAAGGAGAAAAGGTTGCCGATTAGCGCGAAGGCGCCCGTCCCGATCAGGAGAAGGGCTACGCCGAAGGTGGTGAGAAAGCCCTCGTCGGGGACGGCCTCACCGGCCGCAATGCGGTGATACAGATGGTGGCAGTCAAAGAAGGAGAAAAACCAGACGACCACCGCCGCCACACCGATCAAACCGGTGAAAAAGAAGAGATCAAAGGACACGGAAAAGCTAAGCAGACAAAAAAACAAGACCATGAGATGCAGCCCGCGTTTCATGAGACCGAGGTACATGTGCCCGGCGCCTGGGATCAGGGATGCGACAAAAAGCAGAAAGCGATTGGTGTGTTGCATAGCGAAACCTCCAAATTAAAAGAATGATGAAAACCGCGCCCAGAAGGTAGACAGACCGCTGAGCAGAGACGCAAAGGATACAGAAAAATTGCTGACAAACAGCGATAGATGCTCATAGATACTGGCAGGAAGGGAAAGAAAATCGACGCCCAAGAAAAAGAAAAGTAGGACGAGGCAGCCGGCCGCGATACAGCTGCTTCCCAGCAAAAGCCCTGTTGTGGGGAGGGGCTTGCGGGAAGGTGTCTCCCGCCGCTGAGCTTGAATCCTCTGGGCGGCGCAAACCTGCAGGTCGGGCGGCGCGGGCACGGGAGTGAGGCGCAGCGCTTCCATCAAAGCCGCGGTCTCTTCTTGATAACGGCTACAGCTGGGACAAGTATTCAGATGCTGGCGCAGCTGACGGGTCTCGAGCTCCGACGCGCGCCCTTCCAGTTGCCTATGGATTAAGATTTTGTACTTGCTGCACTGCAAGATCCTCACCTCCCATTTCCCGAATCATTTGTTCTTTAAGCTTATTGCGGCCGCGATAGAGCCGCGTTTCCACGGTGCGAAGCGGCAATTCCAGCGCTTTTGCGATCTCTTCATAGGAGAGCTGTTGAAAGTGATACAGGATGACGACATCCCGATATTTGGCCGGCAGCTGAGCCACCAGCCGGCGAATATGGGAAGCGGTATCCTCCCGCACCAGACGGGATTCTGGCTCCTGGGATGGAGGGGACAGCTCCCTTTCCGCATCCAATTCCACGCGGGAAGGCCGCCGTTTTTGCTTCCTGAGAAAATCCAGGCATGTGTTCACCGCAATTCGATACGACCAGGTGGACAGCTGGCATTGATGACGGAATTGAGACTGCTTCATATAAAGCTTTAAAAAGATTTCCTGGCACAGGTCCTCGGCATCCGCTTCATTTTGTACATAGCTATAAGCCAAATTGTAGAATTTATGTTGGAACTCTGACATAAAGGTGTCAAAATCCAAGGACGCCTCCAGGTCCTCCATTAAGCTTCACCCCATTTGCTGTTTATTCAAACGCAATCGTCATATCGCCAAAGGCTTGAACCAATGTGAACTCCGGTCCCCCCTCACCGACGGTCCGTTGAATCTCCGAGTCCAGAGAATCGCCGTCCTGCCCCCACAGGGGACAATACAGGGAAGAGAAACTGCTGGTGATGGCGAAATGGCCGTTCTGATCAGAAGGCAGACGCAATGTGACATCCCCATATTCACTGTTGACACTGACGTTGCCATCCAATTTCTCTGTCACAGTCAAGTCCGTGTCAGAGAAATTGGAGGTGAGGGAGAAGGGGGCGCCGACGGACCCCTTGAGGGAGCCATATTCGAAGACCAATTGGCTTGGGGCATGAATGGCATCAAGGGTTATATCGGTGAAAGACGTGTCTAGATTCAGCTCTCCCCCTATGTCGGAGAGGTAGACATCGCTGTAAGAGGCGTCCAGTGTTATGGCGCTGTAACATCCGGTAATCTCCATTGTACCAAAACTCTGCGCTAGGTCAAGAGCTAAGTTGCTGGGAATTGTAATTACATAGGAGATTAGAATGTCGTTGGCACCGGATGAGTCGGAGGACACGGCCTGCGCAATGGAGGGCGAAAGGCCAAAGGAGGCCGTATCGCCGTCGGCTTGAAATCGAAAGGCGCTGTCATCGATGGTTCCGACACGCTCCTGGAAAGAAGGGGTAGCCCGAAATGAGTACTCAATGGAAATGTCCATGGTATCGGCGCCTAAGATTTGGATATCTCCGAAGGGGTTGACGCCCTTGAGTGTGGTGAGATTTCGGGCCGATATCTCATGTGTGCCGGTATAAAGGAGCTCCAGATCTTCATCCGCGGAGTGCGAGTCCAGTTCCCGGGATCCATAGCGGTAGTACCGGCTCGTATGCTCAACAATACCCATCACGAGACTATAGATCGAAAGGCAGACGATGATCACAAACAGCAAAGCGATACTCTTGCCATCAAACTGAAGGATAGGCTCTTCGCAGCCTTCAGCTTTAGCGCGCCGCCGGCTTGCCGCGCTGACAATGAAAAATTCCGATCCCAGAGCGATTAGCACAACGGGGATAAAGTACTTAAGGGATTCCGTAAAGCGAAAGGAGGGCACTAGATTGCTGACGAGAACCAGAATTCCCAAGGCGATTAAGGATACGGCTAGGGTGATAGCGCCCAATTTTTTTGGTTTCATAGGTAGAACCTCCATTCCGAAGCGTTAGCGGCGAGGAGAAGCGATGTAGTCCTCATTCTACATTTTCATCCTTTTAGACGCCATAGCCGAGAAGACTCCTTCAAAATCTTTAATAATTTTTTTGTTGAATTCTCTCTCGTTTGCGCTATAATAGAAATAGCAGAAAAGATAGGAGGATAACGCCATGGATATGTCCAAAAAATTATACCGTTCTAAGTCCGATCAGAAGCTCGCAGGCATCTGCGGAGGAATCGCCGAATACTTCCACATCGATTCCACATTGGTGAGAGTGATCATGGCCCTGGCAGCCTGTATGGGCTGGGGGATCGTCTTTTATATTATTTGCATTTTTGTCATTCCTCTGGAGCCGTAAACCATGAAATTCAGGACGGCAAGAAAGGCTTTGTTCCTCTGTATTCTCTGTTTCATGGTATTGACAGGCGCAAGTTGTAAAGGCGGGTACACCGATGCCAGCGATAATCCGCCGGCCAATTGGGCGCCGTATTCGGTTCAGGACCTCTCCTTCCGCTTTCCGGCTGGCTGGAGCGCCGTCTCCTGGGAGGCGGTCACGGATAAGCTGCAAGAAAATATGAATCTTTTGGGCGAGGAGAACAAACTGGCCCTATACGGATACTTTGCCAGCCCTGTGGGAGACAGGGGGACAATCGACTATCTGAGTTTCGCCTATATGGAAATGAAGAGTGAGGTGACAGCCTCCGAGCTAGAAGCGATCATGGATGAGTTGAGCACGCTGTCCAAGTCCATGAAATCGTTTAGCGTGGATGCGGAGATCGTGCAGAAGGCGCGAATCAGGCGCTATGGTTCGGTGGATGCGCTCACGCTGTCCTACCAAGTTGGATATGGGCAGGCCGCCTGTGTGATCCAGATTGGCTTAGTTCCGCGGGGAACCCGGATTTATCAAGTGGCATATTCCAACTTTACGACAGTGAAGGACGACAATACCTTGGAGCGGCTTCTGACCTCTCTTACATTTACAGACGCAGCCGCGTAAGGTTTTGTAAGAAATATTGTAAGGAATATTTAGGAAGGCCCCCTTGACAGCGGGCTGGATTTCCGCTATAGTTATGATCAGGGAAAAGTTGTGAGAAAGAGGAGTACACCAGGGCTGGCCGTCAGAGAGAGGGATTCGAGGCTGAGAGATTCCTTTGGCACAGTTGGTGGAAGGTCGCTTTTGAACTGTTTCGGCCAGAGTCCGCCCCATTTGTCCTTGGCAGATGGAGGGATCGCAACCGGAGACGCAGCGGCAGCGTTAGGCCGATGAGACGGCAGCTTCGCACCAGCCTGCCGTGAAATAAGGTGGTACCACGGTTTTTCGTCCTTACAGGGATGGGGGACCGTTTTTATTTTACAAATTGCGATCAAAGAATGGCGCAGATGCGCCTGAATGGAGGACACTATGCGAAAAGAATTGCCAACCACATATGATCCGGCCAATGTCGAGGACCGGTTGTACCGCCAATGGGAAGAGAGAGGATACTTCCACGCAGAGGTGGAGGAGGATAAGCCTCCCTTTACTATTGTGATTCCCCCGCCGAATATTACGGGACAGCTGCACATGGGCCATGCGCTGGACAATACCCTTCAGGATATTTTGATCCGGTGGAAGCGGATGCAGGGGTATAACACGCTCTGGCAGCCGGGAACCGACCACGCCAGCATTGCCACGGAGGTCAAGATCGTGGCGGCCATGGCGGAGGAGGGCCTCACAAAGGAAGATCTGGGCCGGGACGGATTTTTGGAGCGGGCCTGGAGTTGGAAAGAGGAGTACGGCGGGCGCATTATCAAGCAGCTGAAAAAGTTGGGATCTTCCTGCGACTGGGAGCGGGAGCGGTTTACCATGGATGAGGGATTATCCCGCGCAGTGCTGGAAGTTTTTATCCGCCTGTATGAAAAGGGGTTGATCTACAAGGGATCCCGGATTATCAACTGGTGTCCTGAATGCCAGACGTCGATCTCCGACGCGGAGGTAGAGCACGAGGAGCAGCAGGGACATTTTTGGCATATCCGCTATCCCTACGCGGATGGAAGCGGCTATATCGAGGTGGCCACCACCCGCCCGGAAACCA
>JAHZBS010000122.1 GCA_019423265.1 Clostridiales bacterium | reverse complement strand
CAGCTGGTCTGTACCGAAGAGATCGAGATCAGCTCATCACAAACCATATTGATTATTGGCCAGGATGCGTCTAACCCCCTTCAAGATTACGACCAGACGGCAGAGTGGATAAAATCCCTAGCGCTCCAGCGGTATAACGCCCTGCTTGAAATTCAGATTGGAAATACATGTGGCCCCGGCATAATGGGCATCTCACAGTCGTATCATAGTCTGGCGAAAGGAACGGAGCAGACAGAGACTGAACCGCCCTACAGAGAGGTGGGCAATGAAATCGTGCAGTATATCAACGAGCATTATTGCGATCCCGATATGTCGCTTAAAGATCTAAGCGCTCGATGGAATCTTTCAGTGCCCACGATTTCCCGGCTGTGCAAGGAAACCATTGGCGTAAACTTTTTAGATTATTTGACTACCCTGAGGCTGGAGAGAGCAAAAAAACTGCTCCAGGAGACCAGCTATTCGATAGCGGAAATTGCGCAAATGGTGGGCTATGCCAGCGAATACTCTTTCCGGCGAGCATTTCAGAGAAATGAGAACTGTCGGGTGCAGAACTGGCATAGGGGGAACCACCATGAATAAAGACGTGACCCCTCGCGGTTACATTGTTATGAGGAGGATATACCGATGATCTTAACGATTCAAAATGAGAAGCCAGCTATTGTCCAGGAGGATGGGAGCACCGTCTTCCACTCCCTATACACTGGCACCCGATATTGGGGCGACATGTACAATGTATTAAAGGATTATCCCAGCCAGAGCTGGACTGTGCAGGAGTGTCCGCCGTTCACAGATATCAAAGATTTTTCTGTTCTGGGCAGGGAGGTTCGCTATTTTATCGCAGAATGTGAAAACAGCCGCCTGTACGCTGCATTGAGCGGGACAAATGCACTGCTCCGCACCGAAACGCGAAATACTGGCGATGACAAGGACCCGGAAACTGTGATTGCGCTGGGCGGAATGTATGCCGACCGCCTGGACCGCGCCATGCGCAACGGATATACGTCCTACAACGGCGTTCTCCTCTTTGACATGAATTCGCGCACGGCGGTTCAGCGCTTTACAGAAAATGATTTCTGCGAGAGCGCGGTCCATATGCCCATCCTCGATTGCGCCGGCAGGGCGCTGAATTTCGGATTTGTCTCCTTTGAGCGATACTTTTCCAGTGTGTTTGCCTGCGAAAATGGAATAATCGAGCTGCGCCCCCTCCTCGAAGGGAGAAAACTCAAGGCCGGTCAGATGCTCCGCTCCGACTGGATGCTGCTCTCCCTTTACGGCGACATGACAGCAGAATTGCCGTCCTATACCCGATTCATCCACGATTTTAATCGGTTTGTTGACCGCCACGCCGGCGTGCCCTCAGGCTACAGTTCGTGGTATTACTATATGGACAATATCAATGAGCGCATGGTATATGAGAACTTGACGAAAATTGATGAGATTCGGGACCGTGTGCCCCTACAGGTTTTCCAGATCGATGCCGGATGGGCGGAAGGCAATCACAATGGGCAGACGAATGTACAGCGTTTCCCACAGGGGATGAAATTCTATGCTGACCAGATCCGCTCCCACGGATTAATCCCAGGGATCTGGCTGTCGCCCTTCAATTTTGAGCGGAACGGAGAAATCGCCAAGACCCATCCCCATTGGTTTGTCAAGAATGCCGACGGCGAACTCGCTGTTCGTGGCGATTACGTCATGTTGGATGTGACCCACCCGGAGGCGAAGGAATATGTGCGCCAGCTATATCACAAGATAACCTACGATTGGGGATACCGGTATCTGAAGATTGACATCGTGAGCGATTATATGACTGCCGGCGTGTATCACGATCCGGACGCCGGCGCTCTCCAAAATGTGCGGGAGTATTTCCGCCTGGCGCGGGAAGCGAGTCACCCTGACACCTATATACTCGCCTGCACAAGCCCCCTATTTGAGATCGCAGAATTTGTGGACGGGATGCGGATCTCAGTGGATATCTTTGAGCGCTGGGAGTCCCTCATTAAAGAGTTTAACCTGACGCTGAAGCGCTATTATATGAACGGAAATCTGTTTATAAGCGATCCCGATTGTCTGATGATCCGCAAAAAGGAAAATGAGGATGGGGATTGCCGTCGCTATTGCTCTCGCACCGATGAGGAAATACGCACCTTCCTGACCGCAATGTATGCTGCGGGCGGGGCGCTCTTTCTCTCCGACAAGCTGCCCCTCATGGAGGAGGCGCAGATCGATCAATACGCGCGCCTCTTCCCGGTAGGAGACCGCACGGGGCGTCCCCTTGACCTGATGGACTCCTTTATCCCTGGTGTCCTCGACCTTGGCTATGAAGGTGATGTGCGCACTGTTGCGTTTATCAATTGGGGGGAGCGCGAACGCACCTTCCACATTGATCTGAATGGCCTCCACAGCGCGGTGGAGCACTGGACCGATGAGCAACTGGGGAGCTTCGAGGGGGCCTACCAGGTCACCCTTCCGCCCCACGGCTCCACTCTTGTCCATTTTCAGCAGATGTAACCGGCAAGATCCTTTTTTGGACGGCCGCATTGTACAGCTATGAGCGCGGCATCACCCTGTCTGTCCGCACCGCAGCGCCACATAGCTTTTAATGACTTTGATACAGTTATCCTTGCCCACTTTTTCAGCGTTGAGCGTCAAATCATAGTTGACCGGATTGGTCCAATAATTGCCCCCCGTGTAGTGCTTATAGTAATCCGCACGGTATTTATCCGTCTTCGAGATAAGCTTATCCGCCTCCCGCCCTGAGACCCCCATCCTGCGGACTACATTGTCGCGACAGTAGGGCCTGGGCGCCTCAATGTAAAAGCTAAACACATTTTCATGGTCCCGGAGCACGAAATCGGCGCACTTTCCCACGATAACGCAGGACTCTGTATCAGCCAGCTGCCGGTTAATCTTGGCCTGGTATTCAAACAGCGTGCGATCCGACATAAAATTTTTCGTAACCGGATTGGCATTTAAGGCTCTTGGCAGCTCCTGCAATGTGCCTAGCAAAGCTTTCGGCCGCAGCCTCTCATCGATCTCCTGAAAATGTGCCTCGTCCAGTCCGGCAAGCTGCGAGGCGAGAGACAAAATCCGGTTCTCATAGCAATGAATTCCTAAATCCTTTGCCACCGCAGACGCAATCTCCTTGCCCCCGCTGCCAAACCCTCTTGCTATGGTGATAACAAAATTTCCCATTCCGTGTGCTCTCCTTTCCCTTATATTTGCCCGGCCTTTGCGCAGGCGACTTTATGGCCCTGTGCGACCTCCCGAAAAGCCGGCACTACATAAGTACATTCCTCGGTTGCATAGGGACAACGGTTGTGGAATACACAGCCTGACGGAGAGTTGATGGGGGACGGAATGTCGCCTGGCAATACGATCCTCTCTTTTTTCACCTCCGGGTTTACCTCCGGAACCGCCGACAACAGAGCGCGGGTATAAGGATGAAGCGGATTCGCAAACATCTCTTCGCTGGGCGCCTGCTCCACCATATGGCCGAGGTACATGACGCCAATGTGGTCGGAGACATATTTGACGACGCTCATGTTATGGGAGATAAAAATGTACGTGATCCCCATCTTTTCTTTAATCTCCGCCAAAAGGTTTAGAACTTGGGACTGGGTGGATACATCCAGCGCCGACACCGGCTCATCGCAGATAATCATCTTGGGGTTCAGGACGAGCGTTCTGGCCAGGCCGATCCGCTGCCGCTGACCTCCAGAAAATTCATGGGGATATCGCGTGTATTGATCTGGCCGGATTCCCACCTTGGAAAGCATCTCCATGGCGCGATCCCGGTACTCTTTATTGCTGTCATACATCTTGAAGATGCGCATGGGCTCTTCTACGATCTTACCGATCTGGATCCGCGGATTCAGCGACGTGTACGGATCCTGAAAGATCATCTGCAGTTCCCGCCGTAGCATACGCATTTCTCCGGAGGGCAAGTTTGTTATATCCCGCCCCTTATATTCGATGGTCCCCGATGTGGGCTCAATGAGGCGCAGCACGGAGCGGCCCGCTGTACTTTTTCCACATCCAGACTCTCCCACGAGTCCCATAGTCTCACCCTCCCGTACCTCGAAGGAAACGTCGGTCACAGCATGGACGGCGACTTTGGACTTTTTAAACACCCCTTGGTTGATGGGAAATTCTTTTGTCAGATTTGTGACCCGCAGCATGGCACGGTTCTCTCCCCCCATCATAACGCCCTCCTCTCCCTCAAGGAGGTTGCCCCCTCAAGATTTGGATTCCAGCAATAGGCGCAGTGCCCGTTCTCTGATTCCACCAAAGGCGGGGGACACTCCTGACACCGATCCATCGCCCGCTCACACCGGTCATAAAATCGGCAGCCCTTCGCCGCCTTATCCATTGCCGGAACGGAACCTTTTATCATGTATAATTTTTTCCGCTTTTCCGTCTCCAGCGTTGGGATGGAGGCGATTAAGCCGGCAGTGTACGGGTGAAGCGGCCTCTGAAAAATGTCTTGGACTGGTCCGTTCTCAATAATCTGTCCCAGATACATGACAACGACACGGGTGCACACCTGCGATACGACGCCCAGATCATGGGTGATGAGAATGACACCCATGCCCAGCCTGTCATGAAGTTCACAGATGAGTTCCATAATCTGCGCCTGAATGGTGACGTCCAGGGCAGTGGTCGGCTCGTCCGCAATTAACAATTTGGGCTCGCACGCCAGTGCCATGGCGATCATGGCCCTCTGTCGCATACCGCCGGACATCTCGTGGGGATAGGCGTGAACCCGCTCTTCCGGAGCGGGAATCCCCGTCAGCTCCAGGAGCTGGACTGCCCTCTCCATCGCTTGTTTTTTCTTGATCCCCTTATTGTGAACGCGGATGGCCTCCGCAATCTGCTCCCCTATGGTAAAGACCGGGTTCAGCGAGCTCAGCGCATCCTGAAAGATCATCGCAATCTCATTGCCCCGTATGCTTTGCATGTCACGCTCTGAAAGCTCCAACAGATTCGTATTTTTAAAATTGATCTGTCCTGTATAGGTAACCTGCTTCTTCTCATCATATAGGCGCAGGATGGATTGGGATGTTACGCTTTTTCCACATCCGGATTCTCCCACGATTCCAAGAATCTCCCCGCCGCCGACTTCGAAGGAAACGCCGTCGACAGCGGTAATCCTGCCGCGAATCGTGTGGAATACCGTCTTCAGATCCTTTACCTCCAGCAGCTTTTCTTTCTGCGTCATGGAAATCCCCTCCAAATGTTTAATGGGACGATGAATCCAGCATATCGCGAAGTCCATCGCCCAACAGGTTGATACCGAGAACGAGTAACACCATAATGGCTCCGGGAATGAAGGTAAGATATGGAGCCGTTGTGATAATGGACACACTCTTTGCCTCATAGATGAGCCTTCCGAGGCTTGGCATATCGCTCGGAATCCCAACGCCCAAAAAGCTCAGCGAAGCCTCCACGATGATGGAGGATGCGAAGATAAATGTCATCTGCACAATGATGGGTGACATGATATTGGGCAGGATATGCCGGAACAGAATTCTAGGCCATCTGGCCCCGACGGACCCACAAGCCTCGATATACGTCATCTCCCGGACCGATAGGGTTGACGCCCGGGCAACGCGGGCGATGGCCGGCGTATAGATAACGGTGAGCGCAATGATAATGTTGGATATCCCTGGCCCGAAGATGGCGACAAAGATTAGCGCCAGCAGAATCGCCGGAATGGACGTCAGGGCGTCGCATATCCGCATTAGAATGTTATCCAAAAATTTAAAGTAACCGGCCAGCAATCCCAATATCACGCCAAATACGGTGGCACAGATGGACACGAAAAATCCCACCATGAGAGATATCCGCACGCCAAACACACAGCAGGAATACAGGTCACGGCTCTGATCGTCCACTCCAAACCAGTTCTGAGCCGTTGGCGCAGACCGCCTGAGGGTTGAGAGCTCCGGGTTGAAGGTATAGTTATAGTTGGGCGAGATGGACGCCCCGAAAACGGCAAACAGAATGAGCAGCAGGGTTAGGATGGCGCCGGCCACTGCAAACTTATTCTTGAAGAATACTGTCAGCCGCAGCTTGGCTGTCTCGCTGAGATGCACTCCTTTTCGATTTCCCTTAGTCACCATGACCGCCTCTTGTTTCATAGGGATTCCTCCTTTAGTTTACAGCCTTGCCCGCTACGCGCACCCGCGGGTCAAACACCCCGTATAGCAGATCCACCACCAGGTTGATGACGATAAAGATGAGGCAGATCGTCATGACGAACCCCAATATCATGTTATAGTCGCTCTTGTTGATATACTTAATCAAGAGCACGCCCATTCCCGGAATATTGAAGAACGTCTCCACGACAGCGGCACCGGCAAGCATGGAGGCAAAGGTCTGTCCGATCACTGTGAGGATGACGTTAAAGGCGTTTTTCAGCGCATGCTTATAGAAAACCTTGCTCTGCCGTAAGCCCTTCGCCTTGGCTGATTTTATATAGTCGGTTCCCAGGACGTCCAGCATTGCCGATCTCGTCATCCTGGTCACGTACGCAATATTCAGAACCGACAGGGAGGCCACCGGCAAGATCATATAGCGGATAAACTCCCCCGCTCCCCCCTCCAATGGCGACCGGTAACCGGCCACCGGCAACACCTTCCACTTTGCTGCAAAAATAAACATGAGGACAGCGCACAGGACAAAAACCGGAACCGAGATGCCAAGCAGCGATGCTGACACCACCGCGCCATCCCCGACACCGTTTTTATGTTTTGCCGCAAAGATTCCCAGCGGAATCGCAATCACCAGAACCACCACCATGGAGATGGAGGCCAGGGCGAAGGTGGGGCCAAGGCCGGATATGACCTGTTTGGCCACCACCCCCGTCTCCCCCTTGTCGATAAATGACTGTCCCATATCCCCCATGACAAAATGAATGAGCCACGTCCCATATCGCGCCAGAAATGGGGCGTCTAGTCCATATTCCTCCAGCTTCGCTTGATACTGCTCCTCTGTATAGTCCGTGCCGAGAGCCTGACGCGCCGGATCTCCCGTAGCATCGATAAGAAAATAC